>NZ_CALHXD010000039.1 GCF_938040115.1 uncultured Campylobacter sp.
GCCTATCGAGTCAAATTTTAACAAAATCCGCAAAAAGCGCTCAAAAGACAAGCCGCTATTTTTTAGAATACTGCGCGTCAAGATACGGTATCAAATACCCATACCCCTGCTTCTCCATCTCATCCTTCGGCACAAACCTCAGCGCAGCGCCGTTGATGCAGTATCTTAGCCCTCCTTTGTCGCGCGGACCGTCGTCAAATACATGCCCCAAGTGCGAATCCGACATCGCGGTTTTGACCTCGGTGCGCACCATGCCGTGCGATAGATCGGACTTTTCGGCGATCAGGCTAGCATCTATCGGCTTAGTAAAGCTCGGCCACCCGCAGCCCGCGTCAAATTTATCGTACGAGCTAAAAAGCGGCTGACCGTTTGTGATATCGACGTAGATACCGATGCGCTCCTCGGCGTTTAGCTCGCTGCTGTGCGGGCGCTCTGTCGCGGCGTGCTTTACGACGTCGTATGAGATGGCGCTTAGCTCATTTTTTAGCATTACGTCGTCTTTGTTTTTGTAGTTTTGCAAATTTTGCTTCATATCGCGCTTTTTGTCGCTCAAAATTTCGCCCTTTTTAGGCAGGCTCTCAAAGGTCACGTGGCAGTATCCGTGCGGGTTTTTGTCCAGATAATCCTGATGATACTCCTCGGCTTTGTAGATATTTTCTAGCGGCGCGACCTCCGTTACGATGGGCGCTTTGTAGTTTTTTTGTTGCTCGGATATAAAGGCTCTGATCGCCGGCTCGTCCGCCGAATCGGTGTAGTAAATGCCCGTACGGTACTGCGTGCCGCGGTCGCCGCCTTGTTTGTTTAGGCTAGTGGGATCGATAGTTTTAAAGTAAAATTTGAGCAAATGCAGCAGGTCAATCACGTACTCGTCATATTCGACCCAGACGGCCTCGGCGGCGTTCGTATCGCCCGTGCAGACCTGCTCGTAGCTAGGATTTGGCACCTTTGAGTTTGCGTAGCCCGTGTAGGTGCTAACCACGCCCGAAAGCTGCTTTAGATAGGCCTCCGTGCCCCAAAAGCACCCGCCCGCTAGCACGATCGTTTTGTTCGCGACCACAGGCTCTTTTGTTTCATGTTTCATCTGTTCTCCTTGTAAATTTAAAAATATACCTAAAAATAGCGCTAAAGCGCCGACTATTCCTGCTGTTTTTAACGTTTTGCCAAGCATTTTTGCTCCTTTTGGCTTAAATTTTAGACTAAATTTGATCCGGGCAAATTTGACTTCAAATTTGACGGTTTTGCATTTTACGCACCGAGACCCGTACCGCGAAAACGCTAAATTTGGTTTGGTTAAATTTAGCATTGTACATTAAATTTAATCTTTCTTATTAAGGTGGAAGGGGCTTGAATTACGAGGTCGCTCCCTTCCCCCTTAACAATCCCCCAACCCCTACGACGTGAGAAGTTGCTGCACTACGTGCAGGTTTAAATTTGACGCTTACGCGTCGCAGGTTTAAATTTAGCACTTTCGCGGTACGGGTCTCGGCGAGTAAAATATTTGACTTCAAATTTGAACGTAAAACGATAAGGCGAAGTATCGTGAGATGATTTTGAGAGTTGTGTAGAAATTTTAAGTCAAGGCTAGACAAGTAGTCTGCCACAGACTTAAAATTTCAAATCTCTCTCAAAAGCACTCACGAGACGAGCCTTAGCCAAAATCAGCGAAATTATAACCGCCCACTCTAAACCCAACGTGAATTTCGCCTCTTGATTTACCCTTTCGCGGCTAACGGCAAGGCGTAAAATTTAAACCCCTCCTGCTCAAACCCGCTCGCAAATGCCTGAAATTCGTCAAATTCGGCGCTGTTAAACTCCGCCCGCCAGATAGCGCCCTCCTCGTTAAATTCGCGTTCAAAGCTCAAATTTCGCTTTTCAAAATAGTGCTCAAAGCGCGAGCCAAGCACGTATGGCGTAAAAAACACGCAAAGCGATTTTATCTCAAATTTAGCCAGCGCGCCGCAGCCCGCGGCCTCATCTATCGCCGCATTTACCGCTGCGCCGTAAGCTCGCACGAGTCCGCCCGTGCCAAGCTTTATCCCGCCAAAATACCGAACTATTAGCGCGCCCGAGTTTACGAGCTGGGCGCCTCTAAGCGCGTTTAGCGAGGGTTGCCCGCTCGTGCCCTTTGGCTCGCCGTCGTCGCTTTGATTTTCCACTATCTGGCCGTAGCCGTTTCGCTCGCGCAGCGCCCACACGACGTGCGCGGCCTTTGGATGCTCGGCCTTTAGGCGCTCGTGCAAGGCTTTAAACTCGCAAATCGGGCACAAAAAACATAAAAACGTCGATTTTTTGGCTTCAGTTTTGGTCGATACGACCCGCAAAACCGTTTGCAATTTTCTCCTTTAAATAAAGCCCGATTTTAGCGAAATTTTAAAAATATTCTTATAAAATGGCGGCTAAAATGAAATAAGCTCTCAAAAAAGAATGAAAATGTTTAAAAAAATCTCAAAAAAAACGCTTTGGCAAATCATTGCCATGATCGTATCTAGCGCCGTTTTTAGCGGTTCTGGGATCTTAATACTAGCCTTTATCAACAAATACCTCTTAAATTTAAAAGAACAAGACGCTCAAATTTTGCTCGCATTTTTTGCGCTTTTGATTTTGTTTTTGGGCTTTTCGGTACTTTCACGCATCGCTCTTAGCGTGATTGGCAATGATTTTGTCTACGAGCTGCGAACTAAAACGATAAAAAGGATACTCGATACCGCAAATCAAAAAATCGTAGCCGCCGGCAAGTCGAATTTGATCGCCTCGCTCTCAAGCGACGTGCGCAGCCTAACAGACGGCTTTATGCAAGTGCCAAGCATCGTCCAAGGCGTGCTCATCATCGGCGCGACGGGCGCTTACGTGCTGTTTATCTCGGCCGAGATTTTCGTGTTTTTGGTGCTTTGGATGAGCGCAGCGACATGGATTTGCCGATGCTTCATCAAAAATATCCACAAATACTACGAACAATGCCGTAACGGCGAGGATGCGCTATATCGCGACTACCAGACCTGCATCGAGGGGCATAGGGAGCTTAGCTTAAATTTAGCCCGCGCGAAGCGGCTTTTTTGGGACCGCTTTATCCCAAACGCAAAAAGCCTGCGCACAAATATCGTAAAAGCCGAGATCCATCAATCCTTTATGAGCAACTGGCTAAACACCGTGATGCTGGGCGCCGTGGGCATCGAGATATATTTTTGCCTAGCCTACGATGCCGCGAGCCTGCAAGACGCGATCACGGTGGCCTTGGCGATACTTTTTTTGCGAGCGCCTCTCATGATGCTGCTTTACTCGGTGCCTAGCGTCTTTCGCGCGCGCATCGCCTACGAGCGGCTAAAAAAGCTTGACCTAGCGCCCTTTGAGCCGGAGTTTGAACTGGGTGAGACGGCTCCGCAAATTTGGCAAAAACTGCGCCTAAAAGATATAAATTTCGCCTACGACGAGGGGAGCGAATTTGCGCTAAAAGATATAAATTTAGAGATCGGACGCGGCGAAACGGTATTTTTGATCGGTAAAAACGGTAGCGGCAAAAGCACGCTATTTATGATTTTAGCGGGGCTTTTAGCGCCAAAAAGCGGCGAGATGTTTGCAGATGATACCAAAATCACCGAGTCAAATTTAAAAAGCTACGCAAACACGATCAGCGCGGTGTTTAGCGACTTTTATCTCTTTGACGAAGTGATGAGCGAGGATGAAGCACTGATAGAGGGGCTACTAAAAAAGATGTCGATAGAAAATAAAGTAAGCGTCAAGGACGGAAAATTTAGCACGCTAAATCTCTCTCAAGGCCAGAAAAAGCGCCTCGCTATGGTCGCGGCGCTGCTTGAAAAGCGCAAATTTTTGATCCTTGACGAGTGGGCGGCTGATCAAGACCCCGAGTTTAGGCGGCATTTTTACACGGAGTTTTTGCCGGAGCTAAAGGCGCAAGGCTATACTGTTTTTGCGATCAGTCACGACGATGCGTACTTTGACGCGGCGGATAAAATTTACGAGATACGAAACGGGCAAATCGCGCTCATTAAGGGCTAAAATTCAGCTAAAAACGGTTAAAATAACGGATATCATTTTAAACAAGGAGACATAATGCAGCTAAGCGAGGAAGCAAGAGAAGCCAAAGAGATGGCGCTAGGTATGATGAATGATAATTTCATCGGCCTTACAGAGGATATGTGCGCGAAATTTGGCGGCTTTACGAACCCGCAAAACGTCAAAATGACCGATATCACCGAGGACGGCATGCATATCGCCTGCGACGAGGGCGAGGTCTTCGTACCGTTTGAGAAAAAAGCCGAGCTAACGGTCGAGAGCCTACGCGACGAGGTCATAAACGTCGTAAACAGCATGGAGGGGTAAACCTCCTCTGCTCCATTAGCAGGAGCGCAAATTTAGCTTGCTTCTATGTCAAATTTAACTCTCAAATTTACTCCACTTCAAATTTATTTTAAAACCTTTCAAATTCGGCCTTTAAATTTCACGATTTAAACGCACAACATCGTCCGTAAAACTAAATCTAAAATCTCTCGAGCGTCGCTATAATCGTAAATCAAAATTATAAGAATTGATTTTTATTATTAATTAATACCAAAAACAGTAGAATAACGAAAATTTTTATCATTATTAATTATGATAAAACCGAAGAGAGTTAAAATGAGTAAAAAAGATCAAACGCGCAAGGCGGCAAATTTATACTTTTGTCGCTAGCTGCAGCCGCAAGCCTAAACACGCAAACCCAAAACGTCACGCTAGATGCCGCCATAGTAACGGCGACGGGTTTTGAAAGCGCGCTAAAAGAAGAGACTAGAAATATATTCGTCGTAACCAAAGCAGACGTCGAGGCCTACGGCTACCGCTCGGTAAAAGAGCTCGTAGAAAAGATCCCTAGCGTCGATTTCGTCAGTACCTCAAGCCTAGGCGAAAACATAGATATGCGCGGAGACGGCGCGATGCCGACTATGGCCGTAAAAGTTATGCTAAACGGAGTGCCGATGAATATGGTCGATGCGGCGCACGGCATCATACCGCTTGAGATGATCGCGATCGAGGACATCGAGCAGGTCAAAGTGATGCCGGGAGGCGGAGCCGTGCTCTACGGCAGCGGCACTAGAGGCGGCGTGGTAAATATCATCACCAAGCAAAAGCCGCGAGATTTTTTCGCAAACGTGAGCTCCAAGATAGGCTCGTATAGCTACCGCGACGCCGCAGCCACCGTCGGCGGAAACGTGAGCGAGGATCTGTTTTTAAAATTTAGCGACAAGGCCTTCGGTCAAAAAGGCTACAGACACGACTACAAGGAGTGCAAAACTACCTAAGCGGCGGGCTAAACTACAAATTTAACGACTCTCACTCACTAAATTTGACGCCTAGCATATTTAAATCAAAAAGGAACGATCCGGGCACCCTAACCCAAGATCAAGTCTCGCAAAACCGCAGGCAAAATGCAAATAACGGCCTAACAAAGCTCTTTGAAAACGAGAAAATCGGCGTTAGCGCCGTTTACGAGGGGAAATTTAACGACTTTTACTCGGTAAATTTGATGCCGTATTATCAAAAAATCAAAATCAAAACCTCCTCGACCGAGTCGGCTCGCGGCGTGCGCTATCCGTCGCAAGGACTTTTCGGCGATAAAAAATACGGCGTAAATTTTAAAAACAAGCTTGACTACGGCAGTGGCGAGTTTATCTTTGGCTACGACTACGAGCAAAACAAAGGCGATAGAGAGTCGCACTACGAGGTAAAACATCGCCCGTGATAAGCCTAAAGCACGACACGACGCTTGATCTACAAAAGACCACGCACGCACTTTATTTTATGGAAAAGCATAAATTTACGCAGGTTTTTGATCTAAGCCTTGGGTATAGATTTGAGCGCGCGCAGTACGAGGCTAGAAGGGTTTTAGATATGAAGGGCTTTAGAAACAGCATACCTTTTCCTCCGATGACCAGCTACAACGCCATAAGCGACGGCAGAGATATCGACAACCACGCGTTTGAGTTTACGCCAAATTTCAGATACTCCGACACCGGAAACGTATATTTTAAATTTGAGCGCGGCTACATCTCGCCCTCGCCTTCTCAGCTAGCCGACAAAGATCAGGTGACTAAGCAGTACAAATTTAACGACCTAAAATCGGAAAAATTTAACACCTACGAGATCGGGCTAAAAGATCACGTCGCAAGCATGCCGGTAAACGCTACAGTGTTTTTAACCGACACTAGCGACGAGATAGCCTATGCCGAGCTTGGAGCCAACCACGGTGACGCTTGGAAATACTACAACATCGCAAAAACTAGACGATACGGATTTGAGTTTTTTAGCAGGCAAAATCTCTTTGATAGGCTGATTTTAAGCCAGTCCTACGCCTACGTAAACGCCACGATCAAAAAAGGCGATAACGCCGGCAAAGAGGTGCCCTACGTCTCAAAACACAAATTTATATTCGGCGCGGACTACGAGATCGTGAGCGACTTGCACGTGTTTGCGGACTATAAATTTTACTCAAAGAAAAAGGACTTAAACTACGACAACATCTCATCTCGCAGCATCGTGGACGCAGGCGTTTCGTATAAATTTAAAAACGGATTTGGCATAACAGGGGGCGTAAAAAATCTCTTTAACAAAAAATACTACGACTACCAAGGCAAAAACAACCAAACCGGTATCTACGAGTATAGCCCGGCAAACGAGAGAAACTACTACGTAGAGTTTAAGTACACCTACTAAACCGCTAAATTTAGGGCTTTGTGTCCTAAATTTGCCTTTTTGGACGCTCTGTTTCTCTGCGAAATGTTATTTGGATTTTGTTATCTAACGTTATGAAATACCGTCAAATTTTATTACCGATTAATGATAGCAGCGGTATAATAAACCGCTTTTGATAATTAATATTAGGATTAAAATGTTTGAGTATATAGAAGTCGGCGGTATATTTATGTGGCCGATATTTTGCCTCTCGGTGCTCGGTATCGCGGTGCTTCTTGAAAAGGGAGCGTATTTTTTATTTACCGAGATAGACGCGACTAGTTCGTTTAAGATCAAGCTTTGCAATCTCATTTTAGAAGGCGACTACGCAAAAATCAAAGAATTTTGCAAAAGCTACAAAAACTCGCTTGCCAAAACCGCGCTTTTCGTCGTGGAAAATTTAGGCGAAGGCGCTAGCAAAACGCAGATCGACTACATCGCCGAGGAGGCCGTATCCATGCAGCTAACCTCGCTTGAGCGGCGCACGTGGATACTGGGGCTTTGCGCGAGCGCGAGCCCGCAGCTAGGCCTGCTTGGCACCATAGTTGGCATGATAAAGGCCTTTAGCGGACTTAGCGGCGGAGTGGATGCTCCGCTCGTTGCGGTCGGTATCTCCGAGGCACTTTATACGACGGCTTTTGGGCTTATAGTGGCGATTCCTTGCGTGATATTTTTTCTCATGATTAGCAAGAAAATAGATTTCATCCTAAACGACCTAAACCGCATTATGAGCCTGTTTGGCCGCAGTTTTGAAAGGAGAAGCTGTGAAGTATGTCCGCAGAGATAAATCCAGATACGCCGGCATCTCGATGTTAAATTTGATCGACGTGATATTTGTGCTTTTGCTATTTTTTATGGTCACGACCTCTTTTAACAAATTTGCCCACATCGACATCGCCCTGCCCCAAAGCGCGTCAAATTTGGACGAAAAAGATACCAAAAACGTCGAGGTTTTTTATCTACTTAACGGCGAAGTGCTTTTGAGTATAAACGGCGAGCAAAAAAGCTTAAATTTAGCAGATCTAGCCGCTCAAATCGCAAATTTAACCCCAAAGCAAAGAGAGAGCGTCAAACTAAACGCCGATGAAGCGATAAACTACGGCGAGGTCGTAAATTTGATCTCTATTTTAAAAGATAGCGGCACGCAAAACGTCGAGCTAAATATCAAGAAAAAGCCGAAAGGATAGAAAATGAACCCGTTTTTATCTCCCTGTAAATTTAACCAAGGAGAACAACTATGATTGCTAAATCAAGCCAAGGAGCTATCGCGCTTTCGCTGATAGCGAGCATAAATTTATACGCCGCGGAGGATAGCTCCACTAGACTAGACGCCACCGTCATAACCACGACTGGCTTTGAGAGCGCGCTAAAAGACGAGGTTAGAAACGTAACGGTAATAACCGCCAAAGAGATAGAGGATCGAGGATACCGCGATATCAAAGAAGCGCTAGAAAAAGCTCCGGGCGTCAGCCTAAACGGCAACAACGTAGATATGCGCGGACAAGGCTCCAGAAGGAGCTCGTCGGCCAGATCGACCACGACCGTAAAGGTGATGGTGGACGGCGTCGCGCTAAACATGATCGACACTACGCCTACTAGGATCCCCGTAGATATGATACCTATCGAGGACGTAGATAGGATAGAGATAGTCCCGGGAGGCGGCACCGTGCTATACGGCAGCGGCACCATGGGAGGCGTGATAAATATCATCACCAAAAAAAGCAAAAAGAAATTTTACGCGGGCGTCTCTAGCAAGCTCGCCTCCTACTCCTATAAAGACGTATCCCTAAACGTCGGCGGCGGAGTAACGGACGCGCTATCTTTAAAACTAAACGCAAAAAAATCGGACTCAAACGGCTATAGACGCGGAGATAAAACCAAAGAAGACTACGTCTCGGGCGGCCTAACCTATCAGATAACGGACGATCAGGCGCTATCTATAAACTCAAGCTATTTTAAAGACAAAAGCCGCACCACCGGCGCCCTAAGCAAAGCTCAGCTAGAGAAGGATAGAAGACAAGCGGGATCAAGTAAAACCGACTATCTAAACAAAAGAGTTAGCGTAAACGCCGACTACTCTATAAATTTAAACGACGCGCTGACGTTTAACCTATCGCCTTATTATCAAAAACTAACCATGGACTCCTATAGCGTCTACAAAGACGGCGACAGCGGAGCGCTAGGGCTAACCGATAAACAAGCCGGAGCTAAATTTAAGGGCAAATACGGCTACGGCAGCGGAGATTTTATATTCGGCTACGATTTTTTAAGACAAGAGGCCAAAAGATCTATACTCTCGAAATCTACGAGCAGACGCGGACCTATCACGGTAAGCGCCGACGTTACGACCAAATTTGACGTAGAAAAGAAAACGCATTCGTTTTACGTGTTAGAAAAGCACGACTTTACCGATCAGTTTTCTTTGAGCGCGGGATATAGACTTGAACTAGCTAGAAACGACATGGATAGACGCTCACACTCCGTCGTCGCCATGACGCCTGGCCGAACGATAACTAGCGATTCGTCCTTTAAAGGCAAGAAAAACTCGGACAACCACGCTTTTGAGATAACGCCTAGCTTTAAATACTCCGACACCGGCAACGTTTATTTTAAATTTGAGCGCGGATTCGTCTCGCCCTCGCCCGTTCAGTTTGTGGATAAGCCAAACAGAACCGACTACGTAGTAAATAATCTAAAATCCGAAACCTACCAAACCTACGAGCTTGGCGTGAGAGATATGATCTATGATAATTTCATAAGCGCGACCGTGTTTTTAACCGATACGAAAAACGAAATCTACACCAGAACGCTCACAAATAACATAACCGACGGCTGGTTTTTTATAAATTTAGACGACGTCAGGAGATACGGAGCCGAGCTCTACGCCGAGCAGCAAATTTTAGACAATCTAAAAACCAGCCAGACCTTCTCCTACGTAAAAGCCGAATTTAAAAAAGGTAGCAACAAGGGCATGGAGGTGCCGACCGTACAAAAGAGCAAATTTGTCGCTAGCATCGACTACGAGCCGATCAAGGATTTAAATTTACTCCTTGACGTCAAATACCTATCAAAGCTAAAAAGAGCGATCTACTCGGGCGTGACGGACATATCCGGCTACGAGACGCAAACCGTGTCTAGAACGCTAGTAGATCTTGGGGCGAAGTATAAATTTAAAGGCGGATTTTCAGTCTCTGCGGGAGTTAAAAATTTATTCAACAAAAAATACAACTCCTATCAAAGCGTGCTAGAGGACATATACGAGCCCGCCGACGAAAGAAACTACTACGTAGAGTTTAAGTATGCCTACTAAAAACGGAGTTACGGCAGTTTTGGCGGCGCTTACGGCGCTGCTTTTTATATTTTCGCTTAGTCTTGGCGGGGCCGATATCTCGTGGCAAGATATAATCAAATTTGCAAGCGGCGGCGAGATAGACGAGATAAAGGAAACCATCCTGCTAGAAATCCGCTTGCCGCGCGTCATAATGGCCTTTTTAATCGGTATGCTTTTAGCAAGCTCTGGCGTCGTCGTACAAAGCGTATTTTTAAACCCGCTAGCCGATCCCTACATCATCGGTATCGCCTCCGCCGCGACCTTTGGCGCCGTGGCGGCTTATCTTTTAAAGCTTCCCGATTTTTACTACGGCGTGTTTGCATTTTTTAGCGCGGCGATACTTTCGGTGCTGATCTTTAAACTCTCCAAAAAAGGCAAATCCATCGCCACGCTTCTTATCATCGGTATCGCGTTTTCGTCGTTTTTGGGTGCGTTTACGAGCTTTGCGACCTACCTCATCGGCGAGGATAGTTTTAAGATAGTAGCGTGGATGATGGGCTACGTGGGCTCGGCAAACTGGGAAAAGATCGCCTACATCAGCGTTCCTCTCGTGCTATCTATGGCGTATTTTTACTTTAAACGTTTTGAGCTAAACGTCATCCTAAGCGGCGACGAGGAGGCTCAAAGCCTAGGCGTGGACGTAGAAAAGATGAAAAAACGCCTACTTATCGTTTCATCCTTAGCCGTGGCGTTTTCGGTCGCGTTTACGGGCATGATAGGCTTTGTGGGGCTTATCATCCCGCATACCCTGCGCATGATACTAAGGACCTCGAGCAACATCGTTTTGATACCTATTAGCGCCTTTGCGGGCGGGTTTTTCCTGCTAGCTTGCGACACGATAGGCAAAAGCGTCCTAAGCCCGACCGAGGTGCCTATCGGCGTAGTTACGGCGTTTTTCGGCGCTCCGTTTTTTCTATTTTTAGCTATCCGCTCAAGCAGGAGCATATAAGGTGAAAGTAGAAAAACTATGCTTTAGCTACGGCAAAAAAGAGATACTAAAAAATGTAAATTTAAGCCTTGAAAACGGTCGTTTCGTAGGCATTTTGGGCCCAAACGGCTGCGGCAAATCTACTCTTTTAAAAAATATCCTAAGAATTTTATCGCCAAATAGCGGCGTGATCACGCTAGAAAACAAAAAGCTGGAGGATTATTCGCTAAAAGAGCTAGCTAAAATTTTAGGCTTCGTGCCGCAAAAAACGGTTTTAAGTATGCCTCTAACGGTCGAGGATATCGTGCTAACGGGGCGCTTTTGCCATCTAAAAAGCCAGTTTAGCGGATATGACGCAAACGACGTAGCCAAAACCTACGAGATCATGCGCCTGCTTGACGTAGAGCGGTTTGCTAAACGCAGCGCCCACTCCCTAAGCGGCGGCGAATTTCAGCGGGTGCTGCTAGCTAGAGCGCTAGTTAGCGAGCCAAAGATTTTGCTTCTTGACGAGCCTACGAGCGCGCTAGATCTAAACTACGGGGTTCAGATGTTAAAGATCTGCGAGGATTTGACTAGAGAGCTAAATTTACTCTCCGTAGCCGTGCTGCACGATCTAAATTTAGCCGCTATGTTTTGCGACGAACTCGTGATGCTAAAAGACGGCGAGATACGCTACACAGGCACGGCAAAGAAGCTTTATATGAAAGAAATTTTATATGAAATTTACGGGCTAAACTGCGAGATTTTAGAACACGACGGCATGCCATTCGTAGTGCCCGTAAAGCGATAAATGTATAAATCAAAATTTGAAAGGATTTTCTATGAAAAAAGTCGCGGCATTTTTACTCGCCATCAGTTGTCTTTTGACGAATTTAACCGCAAACGCGCCCAAAAAGCTAGTCGTGCTAGACCCTTCGGTCGTAGAGATAGTCTATATGCTAGGCGCGCAGGATCAGCTAGCGGCCATCGCTACGCTTCAGTTTTCTAAAATTTGGCCCGAGGATCAAACCGTAAAGCTAAAAAGCGTAGGCACGTACACAAAGCCAAATATCGAGCAGATCGTCGAGCTAAAGCCTGATCTTGTTATCACCAGCTTTCACTCGGCAAACGTAAACGAGAGCCTTGCTAAATTTAATCTAAAAACCCTCACGCTAAAAGCCGATAGCGTCGGCGATATCTACAAAAATATCGAAGAAATCGGCAAAGTAACGGGCAAAGAGCAAAAAGCGAGCGAAGTCGTAAACGAGATAAAATCCAAAATCGACTCTTTTGCAAACAGCGAGGTAAAGGGCAAAAAAATACTCGCGGTATTTTCATCGACGCCGCTTACGGGCTTTAGCTCAAAGACGCTGCCGGGCGATATCTTTAACAAACTAGGACTAAAAAACATCGCCGATAACGTAGAAGGCTCTACTCCGATCGTCTCGACCGAGTTTATCTTATCGCAAAATCCGGACTTCATCGTCGTTATCGGCGGCATGGGCGGGGATGGCGAAAATTTCCTAAAACAAAATCCGGTGCTTAAAAAAACGAACGCCGCAAAAAACGGCAAAGTGCTCACCGTACCCTCCTCGATGCTACTTAGAGGAACGCCTCGCATAGGCGAAGCCGTAGATAAATTTTACGAGATGCTAAGCAAATAATGCGCTATTTTCTAGTCTCGCTCGTTTTAAATTTAGCTCTGCTTTTTTTGCCGTTAAACTCGCGCCAGATAGAGAGCGCAAAACCGCAAGAAACGATAAAGATAAAGCTAAATTTGACCCAAGAAGAGCCCAGCAAAGAGACTAGAGAGTATGTGCCGCCTCAAAGCGCGGAGCCGCTAGAAAAACCTATGGAATGGCCGCAAGAAACGCAGCCCGAGCCGGTCAAATTTGAGCCCGAGCCCGAGCTCAAGCCCGAAATTTTAGAACCAAAGCCGGTAGAGCCGGAACCCAAAAAGCCAAAGGAGGAGAAAAAGCAACCCCCAAAGCCAAAAATAAAAAAGCAAATCTCGCCAAAGCAGGCGCAAACGGTAAAAGAGGAGTCTAAATTTGAACCAGCACCAGCACCGAGTCAAATTTTACCCGCCGAGCAAAGCTCGCTGCCTAGCTCAAATTTAGCCCCCGCAAAGCAGCCTGCCGCGCAAGATAGCGGCGAAGCAAAAGATCAAAACGCGTGCAAAGAGGGCGTGGGCTTTACCGTGGCGCGCGAGCCCGAGGCCAAATACCCCAAAAAAGCGCTCATGCTGCGGCTAAGCGGGACATTTAAGGTCGAGGTTGATTTTAAATTTGACGGAGAGATAAAGATAATAGCCGTTCGCGGGAAAAATAAAATTTTTAACGACGAAGCGGTGAAAATAACAAAGGAGTTAGAAATTAAAGCGTTAAAAAATATTTCGAATTGTATAATTACCAAACCTTACGAGTTCAAAACGGAGGAATAGATGTTTGAAACCAGGCAAAAAGGGCACGCCGGACCGACGCGTCCTAAAAAGATAAAGATGGCGACTAACGCCGAGGTCGAGAAATTTTTAACCGAGGAGCTGCCCGCGCAAAAGGACGGCGTGATCTACATCCACGTGCCTTTTTGCGATAATATCTGCTCGTTTTGCTCGATGAACCGCACGAAGCTAGAAGACGAGCTAGATAGCTACACGCAGTATCTGCTGGGCGAGATCGAAAAATACGGTAAATTTCCGTATCTGCAAGCTAAAGATATCCGCAGCGTCTATTTTGGCGGCGGAACTCCTACGATACTAAAAGAAAAGCACCTAGAACCGGTTATCACGGCTCTGCGCTCAAATTTTAATATCTCGGACGACTGCGAATTTAGTCTAGAAACCACGCTGCATAATCTAAATTTGAGCAAAGTGCGCCTACTAGAAAGCCTAGGCGTAAACCGCTTTAGCATCGGCGTGCAGACATTTTCGGACAAAGGCCGCAAGCTGCTAAACCGCGTCCACGACAAAAAAGGCGCGATAGAGCATCTAAAAATGATCAGGCAAAATTTTAGCGGCATGGTTTGCACGGATATTATATTTAACTACCCCGAGCAAACGATAGACGAGGTGCTAGAAGACGCCCGCCTAGTCGATGAGCTAAACATCGACAGCACGAGCTTTTATTCGCTTCAGCTTTTTGAAAAATCAGAACTCGCAAAGACCGTGTCGCAGGATTATTACGACGTAAATTACGAGCACGAGCTGCACAACGCTTTCTTTGAAAAGCTGCTAGGCACTGGCAACTACGAGGTGCTAGAGCATACTAAATTTAACCGCATCGGCCGCGACCGCTATCAGTATATCCGCCTAAGCCACGAGGGCGCCGATATCCTGCCGTTAGGTAGGGGCTCTGGCGGAAAGCTAGGCTACTACGACATCTATAACGCAAAAGAAAAAATGCGCATGATAAACAAAGTAGACGATAAACAGCGCGCCGAGGGACGGCTAAAAAGCCTCTTTATGTACCCAAAAATCGACCTCGCGCAGGTTAAAAGCCTAGTTAGCGATGAGACCTTTAGCGCGCTAATGGAGTTTTTCAAAAAATGCGAAAGCAAAGGCTATATGCACATAGAAAACGGCTTTTTAAACTACACGACGGACGGCGTATTTTGGGGTATGTCGATCGGCACCGAAGTAGCAAATATCTCACAAAAGGACTTTGAATGAAAAAAATAGTTATCTACACGAGCGCGACGGGAAATACCGAGAAAGTCGGTCTTGCCATCGCAAACGAGCTTGGCTGCGAAGCGGTCAAATTTAGCGAGAATCTGCACCTAAATTTGGACGGCTACGACTTTATCGCGCTTGGATTTTACGTCGATAAGGGCGATGCCGAGCCTAAATTTAAACGCTTTTTACGCGAGATAAAGGGCAAAAAAGTCGGCCTGTTTATGACGCTGGGCATGGATCCCGAGCACGAGCACGCGATGAACTGCCTAGAAAAGGCAAAAGTCGTGCTACGCGAGGGCGAAAATGAAATTTTACGCGAGTTTTACTGCCAGGGCGCGATCGATCCAAAAGTCATCGAGCAACTACGCAAAATGGGCGAAGCAGCACCCAACGACCCGCGCTACGCCGTGACTCCGGAGCGCGAAGCCAGATGGGCAAGAGCCGCAACTCACCCAGACGCAAACGACCTAGAAAACGCTAAAGTAGCGTTTAAAGGGATATAAATTTGCCGCCGCTTGGCGGTCAAATTTACTAGTTAAATTCGGCGCATTTTAAACTCATAAATTTGCGCCCTATTTTTGGCTTTACTTTAAATTTTACTCACCGAGACCCGTATTTTGAAAGAGCAAAATTTTGTTTTTAAATTTGATGGAGTTAAATTTCACATTTTCAAGACTAGGGTCTCGGTCGGCAAAATTTAAATTTAGTCAAATTTGACCGCCCAAAACCGCCCCTAATACTCCAAATAAGCCAAAACTCGCTATAATCTCCTAAAAAATCAAAAGGAAAATTATGATACAAACTTGTTTATTTCCGGCTGCGGGCTACGGCACGAGATTTTTGCCTGCGACCAAATCGCTACCAAAAGAGATGCTGCCGATCCTGACAAAGCCGCTCATTCACTACGGCGTGGACGAGGCGCTCGAGGCCGGCATGAAAAACATGGCGTTCATCACCGGTCGCGGCAAACGCGCGCTGGAGGATTATTTTGATATCAGCTACGAGCTAGAGCATCAAATCTCTGGCACGAACAAAGAACACCTGCTAACCGAAATCAGAGAGCTAATGGCGCGCTGCACGTTTTCATTCACGCGTCAAGAGAGCATGAGAGGCCTAGGAAACGCCATCCACACAGGCAAAATCCTCGTGCGAGACGAGCCGTTTGGCGTAGTGCTGGCCGATGACCTGTGCATCAACGAAGAGGGCGAAGGCGTGCTATCTCAAATGGTAAAAATCTACG
>NZ_CALHXD010000040.1 GCF_938040115.1 uncultured Campylobacter sp.
ACGCGAGTCTGGCAAGTCATAAATTTTTGCTCCGAGCGGGCTACGCCGAGCAGGTCGGTAGCGGACTTTACAACTTTTTACCGCTTGGCAAACGTGTGCTTGAAAATATAAAAAATATCGTCAAAGAGGAGCTTGACGAGGCGGGCGCGCAGGAGATCTCGATGAGCTTCGTTACCTCCGCCGATCTTTGGCGCGAGAGCGGACGTTTTGATGTCTACGGCAAGGAGCTTTTGCGCTTTAAGGACCGCAAAGAAAACGACTTTGTCCTAAGCCCGACCAACGAAGAGAGCGTCGTCGCGCTCGTGCGAGGCAAGGTAACGTCCTATAAGCAACTGCCGCTAAATTTGTATCAGATAAATACCAAATTTAGAGATGAGGCAAGGCCGAGATTCGGGCTGCTTAGAGGGCGCGAGTTTTTGATGAAGGACGGATATAGCTTCCACGCAAACGCCGAGGATCTGGACCGCGAATTTGACCTGATGGAAAAAACTTATAGCAAAATTTTTACTCGCCTCGGGTTAAATTTCCGCGCGGTTAGAGCCGATAGCGGCGCGATAGGCGGCAGCGGAAGCAAAGAGTTTATGGTGCTAGCAAATAGCGGCGAAGACGATATCATCGTCTGCGAAAACTGCGACTACGCCGCAAACATAGAGGCCGCAACCCGCGCAAAACGAACGACACAGGCCGAAAGACCAGAGGCCGATGCGGCTAAATTTTTAACGCCTAGTGCCAAAACCATCAAAGACGTGGCGGAGTTTTTTAGAGTCGATGAGTTTTACTGTATAAAAGCGGTGATAAAAAAGGCGATTTTTATTGACGCCAAAGGCGAAAAGAGCGAGAAAATCGTAGTATTTTTCGTGCGCGGCGAGGATGAACTACAAGAGGTCAAAGCCCAAAACGCGTGCGCGGCGCTCGAGCTAGCGGACGCGACTGAAGCCGAGATCGCGGCAGCTGGGCTTGTGGGCGGATTTTGCGGGCCGGTCGGGCTAAAGGGCGTGGAGTTTTACATCGATAAAGAGCTTGAAGGCGAATCGCAGATGATCTGCGGCGCAAACGAGCGGGATTATCACTTCGTCGGCGTTAGCGTGAGCAGCTTTAACGCTGAGCGTTTCAAAGACCTAACCGCGGTCAAAGCGGGCGATAAGTGCCCTTGTTGCGGCGGAAATTTAAGCGTTAGTAAAGGTATCGAGGTTGGACATATATTTAAGCTAGGCACTAAGTACTCTGAGCCGATGGGTGCGACGTTTTTGGACGAAAACGGCAAAGCAAAACCGTTTATCATGGGCTGCTACGGCATAGGCGTTAGCCGTCTGGTCGCCGTCGCCGTCGAGGCTAGCCACGACGAAAAAGGCATAATCTGGAACGAAACCCTAGCTCCGTTTAAATTTGAAATCATCGTCTCAAATTTAAAAGACGAAGAGGGCGTTAAATTTGCGCAGGGGCTTTACGAGAGCTTGCGCGCGGCTGGCGTTTCGGTGCTACTTGACGATAGAAACGAGCGCTTTGGCGTAAAAATGAGCGAATTTGAGCTGATGGGATTTCCTTATGCCGTGATCGTGGGCAAGGGGCTAGCAGAAGGCACGGTCGAACTCGTCACGCGCGACGGGCTAACTAAAGAAACCGTCAAAGCGAGCGAAATTTTAGCGCGACTAAAGAGCCTATGATAAAGCATTTTTTTACGCCCTACGTCATTTTGGAGATCGTAGCGGCGTATTTTTTTATCCACGCGTACGGATTTTTAAATTTAGTCCTAGAGGTCATCGCATCGGCCGTTTTGGGGCTATTTTTTATGTTTCGCGTCGGATTTTTTCAGCTCACGAGCAACATCGCGTTTTTTAAGCCCGCAGACGTCTTTAGTAGCGTAGGTATGGCGATCGGGGGCTTTTTTATGTTTATCCCGGGGCTTATCACCGACGTTTTGGGCGCGGCGATCGTAGCGGTCGCATTTTTTGCAAATTTAAAAAACGGCGGCGAACGCAAGAGCGGGAGCGAATATTATTACGAAAAATTTGAAAGCGGGCAGAGCAAACCGCACGACGACGGCGAGATCATCGACGTCGAAGTCGTAGAAGAAAAGAGGCAAATATGGAAAAACTAAAAATCGCAACGAGAAAAAGCGTGCTGGCGATGTGGCAAAGCGAGCATATCAGGGATAAAATTTTAGCCCGCCATCCGAAAATCGCGGTCGAGCTAACGGGTATGAAAACCAAAGGCGACGTGATCCTAGACACTCCGCTAGCAAAGATCGGAGGCAAGGGGCTATTTACAAAAGAGCTGGAAGATAGCATGCTAAGCGGCGAAACGCACATCGCCGTGCATAGCCTAAAAGACGTGCCCGTCGTATTTCCGGAGGGGCTGGTGCTGGCCGCGATCTGCTCGCGCGAGGATGTTAGAGACGCGATGCTAAGCGAAAAATACGCTAAATTTGAGGATCTGCCAGGGGGCGCATGCGTGGGCACGACGAGCCTGCGCCGCAAAATGCAGCTTTTAGCGATGCGTCCGGATCTTGAGATAATCTCGCTGCGAGGCAACGTCCAAACTCGTTTGCGCAAGCTAAAAGAGGGCGAATTTGACGCCATTATCCTAGCGATGGCGGGCGTGAACCGCTTAAATTTACGCTCCGAAGTCGCGCATATCGTGCCGTTTGAGCTAGATCAGATGGTGCCTGCGATGGGGCAGGGGGCGCTAGGTATCGAGGCTAGAGAGGATGCTGAAATTTTAAATTTGATAGAGTTTTTAAAAGACGAAAAAGCCGTCATCGAAACGACCGTGGAGCGCGATTTCGTCGCGATGCTAGAGGGCGGCTGCCAGGTGCCTATCGGCGTAAATGCAAATTTAAACGGCGACAAGATCGAGATACGCGCGGTCGTGGGACTACCGGACGGTAGCGAGAGTATACGCGAAAATATCGTCGCGCAAAAAAGCGAGTGGAAGAGCGTGGGCGCCGATCTTGGACGGATATTTATTAGCAGGGGCGCAAAAGAGCTGCTAAAACGCGCCGAGGAGATGGCGAATATATGAGAAAAGCGCTTATTTTAGCGTTCTTGACGTCCGCGCTTTTTGCGCAGGTAGATTTAGAACTTATTTATTCGCTCTTTACCGATAAAAATTTCGATAAAAACGCCTATTTTAAAGGCGAGATGCGAGATCGCTTAAAAAATAATTTTTACTCGCCCGACAAATTTGACGAAATCAAAGTCGCCAAACTCGGCCGGAGTGGCGAATTTAGCGGGATATTTAGCGTTTGGCTCGTTTCTAAAAACGGCACATCCCTTGATCTATACATTTTTGCTAAAGAAGACGGTATTTATGCGCTTAGATCTCTCGCTCAAACTGGTATCATAGAGGCGATGATAAGGGGCTATGAGACTACGAGCGAGGCGGAAAAGGCGCAACTTAGAGCAATGGGCGGGGATATAGAAAATTTAAGGCTGATTTTAGCAAACGATAATGCATTGCTAAAATTCGGACGCGAAAACGAGGCGAAATTTGAAGAGCTGTTTGCGCTATATCAAAAGGACGAAGCGGCGGCAAACGAAGCCGTAAAGCGATTACATCTATCTCATGCGGCGTACGACGGCGGAGTTTTTGAGCTTATTATCGGCGGCGTAACGGATAACGTAGTGGGTTTTATGCGCGTGGAAAATGAACCCGATCTGCCGCAGATGAGTCCGAGCGAGTTTATAATGCTAGAACGGCTCTCTCCAAACTCAAAATGGTACCTTTTTAAGACGACTTAGACCGATGGAGGCAACCCTAGCCGGTTTTCACTTTTTGCTTGCCTTAACGCTGCAAATTTAGCGCCATGCGCTTTTGGTTAGAGGTTGTAAGAGATCTAATTTTTGCTAAGTCGGCGTTAAATTAGCATATCCGCCAAAACCGATATTTTTACGATTTTACTAATTTTTCGGCAGTTAAAGTTGTGTTTTTGGCTCAAAATGTTTGCGAATTTGACTCAAACGCGGCCAAAATTTTAGCTTCAAAAACGGCTCGTTTGGATATAAATTATTAAGGAAAAATATGGACTATATCAAGCTTCTAAAAGATAACGGCCTGCTGCGCGTCATAGATGAGCCCGCGGATATCGATCTGGAGATCGCGCACGCGAGCTACATTGAGGTCAAGCGCGAAAACTCGCAGGCGCTGCTTTTTACAAACCCTATCTGCAAAAAAACGGGACGCAAATTTGCTCCAGTGCTAACAAACATCTACGGCTCAAAGCGTGCTTTAGAGCTTATTTTCGGACGCGATCCCGACGAGATCGCAAGCGAGATCGAAAAGCTTTTAAAGCCTAAAAAACCTAAAAGCTTTGGCGAAAAGCTAAATTTTGCCGCGTATTTGTTTGAAATGAGAAAAATTTTTACAAAAAGATTAAAAGGCGAGGGCGAGTGCCAGCAGGTCAAATTTACGGGCGAGGATGTTGATCTTTTGAGCCTTCCAGCACTAAAGACGTGGCCGCTTGACGGCGGCGCCTTTATCACGATGGGGCAGGTTTATACGCAGAGCCCGGGCGGCGAACTGCAAAATGACGGCATGTACCGACTGCAAATTTACGATAAAAATCGCCTCGGCATGCACTGGCAGATCCACAAAGACGGCGCAAATTTCTTTAACGAATACAAGCGCGCGGGCAAAAAAATGCCAGTTTCGGTAGCTATCGGCGGCGATCCGCTATATATCTGGTGCGGTCAGGCGCCGCTACCAAAGGGCGTGTTTGAGCTGCTTCTTTACGGCTTTATCCGCAAAGAGCCGGCCAAACTCGTAAAGTCGCTGACGAATGAAATTCACATCCCGCACGACGCAGACTACGTGATCGAGGGCTTTGTGGATACGGATAAATTTGAGCTTGAGGGGCCGTTTGGCGATCATACGGGCTTTTATACGCCGGTGGAGCCATTTCCGGTGATGGAGGTTACGGCGATCACGAGCAAGCGTGAGCCCCTGTTTCACGCGACCGTGGTTGGCAAACCGCCGCTTGAGGATAAGTACATGGGCTGGGCGACCGAGCGCATTTTCCTGCCGCTTTTGCGCACGACGGTGCCGGAGCTGCTGGACTACAATATGCCTGAAAACGGCGTCTTTCACAACCTGATCTTAGCTAAAATCAACGCCCTTTATCCCGCGCACGCAAAACAGGCGATGCATGCATTTTGGGGCGTAGGGCAGATGAGCTTTGTCAAACACGCGGTTTTCGTCGGCGAGGATGCGCCAAATTTGAGCGATTATGACGCGCTTGCGGAGTATATTTTAAACCGATTTGGCGACAAAAGCCTGCTAATCAGCGAGGGCGTGTGCGATCAGCTCGATCACGCGAGCCCGAACTCGTGCTTCGGCGGTAAGCTTGGAATCGACGCTACGCAGGACTTTTCTACACCTGCGCCCGTGCTTTTGGATGACGCCGCGCTGCTGGCTAAATTTAAAAAAGTAGAGCCGAATTTAACGCAGCTCGTGCAGTTTAAAACAAATACCAAAACGCCGATTTGCGTCGTCAAATTTGACAAAAACCGCCTCGTAAAAGAGGTTTTTGATGAGCTTTTGAAATTTAAAGAGCACTTTAAACTACTTGTTTTCGTCGGTCCCAAAAACCGCCTGGAAAATCCATATATGCTGCTTTGGCGCGTGACGAACAACATTGACGCATTGCGTGATATCTACGTGCGTGAGGGCGCGGTCTGTATCGACGCCACCGCAAAAGGCGAGGCCGAGGGCTATACTCGCGGCTGGCCGCTGCAAACCGACTGCGACCGCGAAGTCGTGGCTGATCTCGTTAAGCGCGGCATAGTAAAAGACGAGCCCGAGCTGTTTAGTAAATTTGAGATTTTCGGATAGATTTTAAACTCGGTAAATTTAAAAGTGGCTAAATTTGCCGAGCCGCTTAAATAAATTCGTTTTTCAAGCGCCTTTTTAGCCCGAATTTTATAAAATCGCAAAATGGATAAAGAACGCCTAATAATCGATAAATTTAGCAACTCCTTCATCGGCGACGACGGCGCCGTCGTATCGCATGAGCGCGGAGAGTGGGTGTATAGTAAGGACCTTTTTTGCGAGGGGGCGCACTTCCTAGCAGGCTGGCTTAGTATGGAGGAGATCGCGCGCAAGGCCATGCTGATAAATCTCTCCGACGTCGTCGCGATGAACGCCGAGCCTAAATTTGTGCTTTTGGGGCTTGGGCTACCAAAAAAAACAAGCGCGGCGCAGATATCGGCTTTGCGTAAAGGATTTGCGGACGTTTGCAATGAATACGACATAACTATCATCGGCGGCGACACGATCGGTAGCGATAAAATTTTACTTAGCATCACGATTATCTCGCGCCTCCGAGGCAAGGCGGTTTTGCGAAGCGGCGCGAAAAATGGCGATCTAGTCGCTTTTACGGGCGAGCTAGGTCAGAGCCTAAAGGGGCTTAGGACGCTTCTAAACGGCGGGCGGGTCGCGTCAAATTCGCGCTTTAAAAGGCCTATTTTAAAAGATAAATTTTTCTACGCCGCGGCAGATAAGATAAACGCCGCCATGGACGTCTCAGACGGGCTTTGCACTGATCTAGCCAAGCTTTGCGCGCAGAGTCGCTGCGGGGTAAAATTTAGCAAGCGGCTAAGCAAACAGGAGCTAAATAGCGGCGAGGAATACGAGATTTTATTTACGTTTAGTCCGAAAAACCGCGCCAAAATCTTAAGCCTCGCTCGCAAAACCCGCACGAAAATCACGATCTTTGCCAAAATCACGAAAGGAAAATTTAAAAGCAATGCAAGAAACCACCATTTTTAAGCCTCTTTACGCGCTCACTCACGCGCCCATCAACGCGTATTTTAGTAAAAACTCGGACGATTTCGTGGTGCGCGAGATCCCGCTTTACGCATTTAGCGGGCAGGGCGAGCACCTCATCGTTGAAATTTGCAAAAAAGATATGACGACGCAAGAAGCCTTGCACGTTCTAAGCGAGGTTAGCGGCGTAAAGATGCGAGATTTCGGCTACGCGGGACTAAAAGACAAGCAGGGCATGACGACGCAGTTTATCTCGATGCCGCGTAAATTTGAGGCCGCACTTGCAAATTTTAGCCACGAAAAGATGAAAATTTTAAGCCTCGCCGCGCACGACAATAAGCTTCGCATCGGGCACCTAAAAGGCAATAGTTTTTTTATCCGCCTAAAAAAAGTGATGCCTAGCGAAGCTGCTAAACTCGAGCAAGCTGTGCGAAACATAGATGAGGCAGGATATGCTAACTACTTTGGCTATCAGCGCTTTGGCAAATACGGCGACAATGCGCAAAGTGGGCTGGAGCTGCTAAAATCTGGCACCGTAAACGGCAAAAAGAGCAAAAATCCAAAGCTAAACGACTTTTTGATCTCGGCTTTTCAAAGCGATCTTTTTAACCGCTGGCTTAGCAAACGCGTTGAGATTTCGAGATTTGCACAGGATTTTAGTCTAGGCGAGCTAGCTCAAATTTACCCGTATCTGGGCGGCGAAAATTTGAAAAATTTAAAATCGCAAAAGAGATTTTTTAAGCTTATTGAGGGCGAAGTTTTGGGGCACTATCCGCACGGCAAGTGCTTTTTGTGCGAGGATTTGGACGCGGAGGGCGCGCGCTTTGACGCGAGAGATATCACCAGCTGCGGGCTGATAGCAGGCGCTAAGGCGTATGGGGCGCAGGGCGCAGCGAAGGCAGTAGAGGATCAAATTTTCGCGCAGGCGAATGAATTTAAAGCCAAAATGACGGGTTCAAGGCGCTTTGCGTGGTGTTATCTAGAGGATGCCGGTTACAAATACAACGAGGAAAAGGCTCATTTTACGATAAATTTCACGCTGCAAAAAGGAAGCTACGCGACGGTGGTGCTGGAGGAAATCTTGCACAAAAATATCTTTGAATAATCTGAAATAAAGCGGTTCGTCTCTCGCTCTTTTAAATGATTTTTGCTCCGCTTTGCTCGCAAACTGCAAGCAGAACGTAAATTTCGCCCTGCGATAGGCTATATGCCTTAGCTTGGGACGAAATTTACTTATTCCATTTGGCTACGAGCCTAGCGATGTAGAAAACATAAATCATCTCGCGATATTTGCCTTGACTTTCTATGTTAAAATTTGGCGTTATATTGCGCTAAATTTGCAAATTTCTACTTTAAATTTACTAGTTAAGCCGCTTGCTTTATCGTCGTCAAATTTTAACACTATCGCTGTTTTAAACAAATCGCTTCAAGCCTTGGGTTCGTATTGCTAAAGCTGCAAATTTATGATTATTTTTATTAAATTTGATTGTTTTTAAATCAAAGTATCTAAAAGTAACATTAACTAAAAGAACTAAATATTATTCATTATCTTAATCTGCTTTTTACTCATTCCTAAGCTTCGCGACTGTATATTACCTATGTATTTACTTTATTTTTAAGGAGGCTTTATGCAAGAGGCAAACGACGGCAAAAAGCTAGCGATCGGCACCGTTGCCTTGATCCTAGCTATCGTCTTTTTCGGCGGTTTCTTAAAGGATGTCGCAGGCGGCATTTTTGATTTCGGCAAGCTAACCGGACAGTTTCCGGAGTGGTTTAAGACCGCAGGCGGCACAAGCGCAAAGGGTGGTTTTATATTTGCGCTTAGCTTGGTTCCTGCGATCATGCTAGCCCTTGGGTTTGTAGCGATATTTGAGAGATATTACGCGCTTTACGCGGCTTCGCGCTGGCTAACTCCCGTGCTAAAGCCTCTCATCGGTATCCCAGGATGTTGCTCGATCTCGCTCATAGCTAGTACACAAAGCACCGACGCAGGTAGCTCTACGGCTAAATTTTTACGCCAAGACGGCAAGATCACGCACAAAGAGCTTTTGATATTTGCCGCATTTCAGTTTAGCGCGGGCGCGATGATCACAAATTTCCTAGCATCTTTCGCTCCGTTACTTTTGGTTGCGGACAAAAATGGAGCCCTAGCGCCTATATCTATCGCGGCGGGCTTGGGAATTATTTTGGTGTTTAAGGTATTTGGGGCAAATTTGATGAGACTTTACGTCAAAAAATTCGTAAAAGACGGGGAGACTGAAGTATGAGCGAGCAAGCTAATAATAAATTATTAACCGACGTTTTCGTAGAAGGCGCTAGAAAGGGCTGGGATATCGCCGTTCACAACACTATCCCAAACGTCCTTATGGCTTTTGTTATCATACACATCCTAAAGGTCTCTGGCGCACTTGATATCATAGGCAAGTATCTTGGCTTTGTTATGCTGCCGCTTGGGCTTCCGGGCGAGTCGATAGCGGTTATCATGGCGGCGTTTCTTAGCTGGGGAGGGTCTGCTGGCGTGCTAGTGGCGCTGGTTCAGGGCGGCACTCTAACGGCTCCCGATATCGCAGTACTGATCCCAGGCATGGCGCTAGTAGGCTCTACGGTGCAGTATATGGGTCGCGTGCTAGGCGTGCTGGGCATCCCGGGCAAGCACTACTTGGTGCTGTTTGGCATATGTATCCTAAACGCCTATCTGGCTATGTTTGTAATGAGTCTCATCGTATAAAAGGATAGTCCATGAAACAAGAGGAGCTGAAACAATATCTAGCCGAGCTAAAGGAGCTAACCGATATCGAGAGTCCGACGTCTAGCATAGAGGGTGTAAATAGCGTCGCAAAGTGGTTTATAAATAAAGCTGATAAGCTCGGCCTAAAGCACGAAAAGGTCGTGCTTGGCACCGATAAGGTCGCTGACTGCCTACTTATCTCAAATAATCCGAACGCTGCGAAATTCGACGTGCTTTTCGTTGCGCATATGGATACGGTTTTTCCCGTTGGTTCGGTGCAAAACACCCCTTTTACTCAGAACGAGGGCAGGGTAAATGCGCTAGGCGTCATCGACGATAAGGGCGGCGCGCTACTATCGCTCTACGTCATCAAGGAGCTTGATCTTAGTAAAATCAACGTCGCTTTGTTTCTAAACTCGCACGAGGAGACGGGGTCAAATTTCACCAAAGAAAAGATCCGCGAATACGCGAGAAAGTCCAAATTTTGCCTCGTGATGGAGCCTGCTCGCGAGGACGGCTCGATGGTGGCGACTAGAAAAGGCGTAATGACCTACGTGATAGATTTTCACGGCGTGGGCGCGCATGCGGGCAATCATCCCGAGCTCGGTCGCTCGGCGCTCGTCGAGGCGGCAAATTTTGTAGTCGAGCTATCAAAGCTGACTGATTTTGCGGCGGGACATACCTTTAACTCCATCATCACAAACGGCGGCACCGCGCACAACGTAGTGCCCGAGTTTGCCAGCGTGACCTGCGAGATGAGGTATAAATTTGCCTCCTCGGTCGAGTTTTTTAACAAAAAGTTGGATGAAATCCTAAGCAAACCGTTTATAAACGGCGTAACTCACAAAAAGACGCTAATCAACGAAGAAGCGCCGATGATAGACGAGCAAAATTTGCCGAGGATCAAAGCGGTCTTTGACGAGGTCGCCAAAGAAACGGGCGCAAAGGTGAGCTGGGTGGACGCCGGCGGTCTAAGCGACGGCAATATAACGGCCTCGGCTGGCTGCCCGACGATTGACGGACTAGGGCCTACGGGCGGAAATATGCACACCAAAAATGAGTATATGGACGCTAGCTCCGTCGTGCCAAAGTGCAATCTCGTGCTAGACGTCATCAAAAAGCTTGTTTAAATTTAAGGCAAAAGGGTCAAATCTGATTCCTTTTGCCTTAAATTTTAAAATTTTAAAGCCTTGTTTTGTGGCTAAATTTAGTCCAAATTTAGCCACAAATTTCACCATAAAATTTAAAATAAAAACTGCCAATTTTAACACTCCCATATCCTTTCGTACTATAGTTTCATTATAAATCTATTTAAAGGAGGCGCTATGAAAAAGCTACTTTTGAGTGCTGCGACGATCGGCATTTTGGTTGCTTTTGCTCAGGCAAATCCGTCTGCTGACTACGGCGAAGCGTTAAAAGCTAAGGCGCAAGGCGATTACGCAAGCGCGACGGCGCTTTTTAAATCTGCTTGCTACGAGGGCGGCAACGACTAGGCAGGGAGGTAAAGCCTAGAAGGGTACTAAAAGCGCCTGAAAGACCAAAGGATAGCGAAGAGCTGGTAACTGCCGCAAAAGAGTGCCAATAGGGTAGCACCGAGCAGTGCAAAAAGGCTTTTGGTCTTTATCAAGAAAACCGCCACAGCGAGAAATTTAAAGCATCGTCAAAGGGCTGCGAACTAGGCAGTGCAGTGCTTTGCGAGGAGGCGGGTCTGGCATACGTGAGAGGTTACGGCGTCCAGCAGGATCAGGGTACTGCCGCTCAGTTTTTCTTAAAAGCTTGTAATGCCAATAACGCATCCGCGTGCGCACGAATAGGCGTCATGGCTAGAGATATGGGCAACCTAGGTGCTGCGGCGGAGATACTATATCAAGCGTGTCAGACGCTCCCGTGAGCTTGCAGGGACCTAGCGATGATATATCAAAACGACTCATATGACCGCAAAGACGAAGAAAAGGCGCGCGCTTTATATAAAAAGGCGTGCGACGGCGGAGATAATATCGGCTGCGCCGGACTTCAGCAGATGGGCCAGTAAGGTCATCTAAAGCAAAAGACTGCACAGAGGAATAAATTTGAAGCCGAATTTTATTGGCGCAGTCTTTGATTTCGTCGCGTTTACGGGAATTTTGGCGGACTTGGTTTCGTCAAATTTGAGCTTATTTGACGGCGACAAATTTGACGCCAATAACTCGTTTTTTAAATTTAGCGGCTTAGATTTTGCTTTTTGCTTATTTTTTAGTAAAATGAGCGCTAAATTTAAAGGAGAAAATATGCCAAAAGACGCAAACGGAACCGAACTAAACGCGGGAGATAACGTAACTCTGATCAAAGATCTAAAAGTAAAAGGCGCTGGCGCGACGCTAAAGCGCGGAACCATGGTGAAAAATATAAAAATCACGGACGACGACAAAGAAATCGAAGGCAAGATCGATAAAATGGGCGTCATCGTGCTAAAGACGGAGTTTTTAAAGAAGGCCTAGTTTAAATTTGCGCGGTGATTATGCACTGGCGGCGTGCAAAGAGTTTATTAAAGACGGATATGTATATATTAAAAATATTAAGCAGAGTTGTTAAGATAGCGGCGTTTTTTATAGTTGTTGTACTGTTTTTCTTATTGATAGTGTATTTAGCTATTCAAATTTCGCCGTTGTTTAAATTTCCGTACGTTAAAGATCGAGATTTGATTAAATTTAAAGCATTGACGGGTTTAGAAGGCGAAACTCTACTGATATATCGCAAGAAGGTTCCTGATGGTGTTTGTTTTAATAAATGGCAGACTTGTATCTGTTATACGCATTTTATAAAAGCGGATAAGCCTTTTACTGCAACGCAACAAACGATGACGCTAGATGGCTATGAGCTTGTTTCCAAGTCTGACTGTGTAGCGCAAACTAAAAATTTACATGAATTGAAATTATCGTGGGCAGCACCGTTTTATCACTATGCCGGCAGTCGGGAGTATTTGATTTACGGTTCGACTGAAAATTTAAACCTAACCGTATTAATGAATGATAAAAGACAGATATGGCACAAAGAGGATCATATACCGTGGGGGCAGCCAATAAAATATGATCATGAGGTGATTTTATATCCCGAGTTTAATATGATTCAAATAAATACTTTAGGGTATTATAGCGTGCGTTAAAAAGCTATCCTTAAACCCCAAAAAGCTATAATCTCGCTCAAGGTATGGCAAGTGATTGCTTTTGCGTATGCAAAAGAGGAAAGTCCGAGCTGCAATAAGACGGAGTTCCATCTAACGGATGGCTGGGGCGACCCAAGGGACAGTGTAACAGAAAGCAAACTGCCGCTTCGGCGGTAAAGGTGAAACGGCGGGGTAAGAGCCCACCAGCGCGGCGTGCAAGCGCGGCGGCTATATAAACCCAACTCGCAGCAAGAAGGGATGGTTTTGAGTCTTATGTCAAACCCTTCGCTAGAGCCAAATTGTAAAATTTGGAGTAGATAAATAATCACTCACGACAGAACTCGGCTTATCGCCATGCCTTTTTTACTACTTTTATTTCATCAAGTTTTTAAATTTATGTGTTTTTACTGCGACAAACCGCTATCTTAACGGCGCGTTTTGCAAATTTAAGCTGAGGTTTGCGGCGACCGTGCGGCAGAGTAAAATTTGGTCAAATTTTACGAGGTGGAATCGGTTTTAAATTTGACGGCTGCGGATAGGGTTTAAATTTGAAACTGCGCAAGACGCGTCCTATTTGATTTTAAATATCCCAAATTTCTAAAATTTGCGGGCACATAGCATTAACGGCTAGCTTAAATTTAGATTTTTGTTCGTCGCTCGGTTCGTCTATGGTCTCAAATTTTCCAAATAGCTCGGCGATCTCAAGCCAGCCTGCTATATCCAGATCAAATTTAACCAAATTTGACGTGCAAAGATAACCCGCGTCATGATCGTAAAAAGCAACCTTGCCGTCATCTAAACAGACAAGCCAAAGATCGCCTACGCCGGTATCTGCAAAGATATAAAACTCGCGCACTATCTCGCTCTCGCCCTCAAAAACAAATTTCGTTTCATTGTTAAATTTGGCTAATTCATGCTCCTTTAGCACTCTAAAGTCGCCCGCTATATCCGCACCGAGTCTATTTTTTAAAGCGTCCTTTATAGCGTTTTTCGTCATATTTTTTGCCTTTGTTGGGTAAATTTTAGAAGGGAATTTGAGATAAAAGCGCCGTAAATTTGAGAAATTATTTACGACGCTATGTATTTTTTTACGTTTTTTAGTTTTTCTAGCTCTTTGCCGAGCTCGGTTCTGTTTTTTTGTATCAAATTTATCGCTGCACCCAGAAGTTCCTGAGCTTGCAGGGCATCCTCTAGGCTGTCAAATTTACTAGGAGTCTCGTCCGCTAGTGCCGCGATAGTCTCCGCGTCATTGCTAGCGACGGCTATTTTTAGCTCATCCAGCCACATCGGCTTGCCCCGCGCCAGTCGTCTCTTTCCATGCTTCAAGTAGCTGTTTGGTTACGCTCACGACCTCGTTTAGGCTCTGCTCGTCGTTGTTTATATTTGCCATCGACAGCAGTTGGATCTGCCTCGTATAAAGTCCGCTTAGATAGTGTGCGATGCTACCTTGGTTGTAATCTAGCGAGTTTAGAAGCTCGATAAAGATAGCGTTCGTGCGGTTTATAAAATATACTTTTTTCTCCACGTCGTTATCTTGCATCGCTTTTCTAGCTCTAAAAATAAATCTCAAAACGCCCTCGTAAAGCATCTCGATGAGCTTAGTAGGCGACTCGATGCCGCCTACTGCGTTTTGCGAATACGCCGCGTGTGCAGTGTTGTATTGCATAAATTTACCTTTATTTTTTATTATATTCGGCTTCGATCATCGATTTTAGCGACGAAAATTCGCTATTTAGCTTGCTGATGATCTTGTCGTATGCCAAAAATCGCTCTTCCATCGTGGCGTATTTTGCATCGAGCGACTTTTGCGTTTTTTCTTTTTCCGAGTCCAGCGACTTTTTCTCGTCTACTAGGCTTTGGGCATACTTGGTTAAAGAGCCGTTTTTTGAGTTGATTAGCCCGTCTATCGCCTTTTTGGTTGACGAAAATATCCCATTTACGGTCGTGTTTTTCGGCGTCACGGTCGATTCGCTAAAGCCAACCGCATTTAGCGCCGCGGCAGAGCCTTTTATATCTATGGCGGTGCCGTTTGTCGTTTTTAGCATTATGCCGTCTTCGTTTGCGGTTAGCGTCGCTTGTACGCCCGATATTCCGGCGTCGTTTATGGCTTTTAGCAGCGCTAGCGCGTTTTCTTTTGCCGAATTTGACGCAGGCGTAGCGGCTAAATTTATCTTTTTGCCGTTTATCACTAGATCATCGCCACCGATAGTGAGTGCGCCGCTGTCTACCGGTTTTGAGCTAAGAACTTGAGCCGTGCCGTAGGTAGTGCCGCCGGCAAATATTTTTTGGACGCTTTGCAAATCCTCATCTAGTTTTTTGCCGAGTTTTGAGCTATCTAGCTCTAGCAGGCCTTCTTTGTTTAGGCTTAGACCGTAGTCGGCTAAATTTGCCGTCTTTGTTACGTTATCTTTCGTGTAGGTCTGATTGCCGAATAAAATTTTATTTAGCGTCGATTTTATCGTATTTATCTCGCTTACGCCCTGGAAAGTGCCCGATTTTTTAGTGTCCGAATCATAATCGGTAGCGACTTTTAGGTTGTTTACGAGATTATTATACGCCGTTACCATGCTTTGCATGCTCTCTTTTATCGCGCTCGTGTCCTCTTTGACGCTAAAAGTCGTCTTACCAGTATCTTTTAGTTTTATCGTCATTCCTAAATTTAGATCTTTTACCTCGTTGCCGCTTCGTTTTATCGTAATGCCGTTGTAGACGAACTCGGCGTCTTGTGCGGTTGAGATTTTGTTGTTTGCGATATTTGCGCTATCCCAGCCTAATTTTTGCAAAACGTCGTCCGCGCCGGTTAGGGCCGTGCCGTCACTATCGACATTTGTTATCTCTACTTTATTTTCTGCGCCGGTTTCTTTGGACTGTAAGATGAGCTGATACGGATCTTCGCCGCCCACTTTCATCGCTTTTGCCGAAACGGCGCCGTTTGTGACCTCGTTGATCTTATCGGCTAGCTCTTCAAGCGTAGTAGAGCTTCTTACTTCTATCTTATGCGTCGTGCCTCCGACTTTTATGCCAAACGTCCCATTTTTGCCGATAAATGAGCTTGAGGTGGCAAATTTGGTGCTTTGATAAACGTCTTTTTTGGCTAGCTGCCTTACGTCTATTTCGATATCTTGTACCGCCACGCCCGCACTTGCGGTCACCTCCGCGCTTTTACCGTCTGCGGTGGTGGTTCTTTTTTGATACGAGCTATCGTCTGCTAGGGTTGAAACCGAGGAG
>NZ_CALHXD010000041.1 GCF_938040115.1 uncultured Campylobacter sp.
TACTCAAATTTCTGCTCAACGTTCAACATCACTTCGCAGTCGCAGTATCCGCCCTGATCTTTAAGCCATGTAACGATGTTTGGGATGTCTTTTACGCTCAAATTTAAGAGAATTTGCTCGGTGAGTTTTAGGCTGTGACCGCAGCCGTACGCGTGAAGCTGGGCATCCAAAAGCTCGAAAAGCTGTATAAATTTATCCTCGGACATAGGCAAATTTTGCCTAAATTAGGCTAGTTCTTTTTCTTTTATAGATTTTAAAATTTCTTTTCTTTTGCTTTTTTCTATGGATTTTGCGTTCAATTTTACGCCTTTGATAGTCAAATTTGACGGCGATTATGAAAAGCCGTCAAATTTTAGTTTTTCTTAAAAAATCTCGCGATCTTAGCTTGCAGTTTGAAAAAGTCGGCCAGCTCCATTATCGGATATGCGCCTGCGTATTTTTTACCGCCTGCGATATCCTTTGACACGCCGCCGCGTGCCGCTATTTGTGCAAAGTCGCCGACTTTTAAATGTCCCGCCGAGCCGCTTTGTCCGCCCATCACGACGTTGCGTCCTAGCTTGGTGGAGCCTGCGAGCCCTACCTGAGAGACCAGTATCGAGCCGTAGCCTATCTCGCAGTTGTGGCCGATTTGCACGAGGTTATCGATCTTGGCGTAGGCTTTTACGACTGTGCTTTCAAACACGCCGCGGTCTATCGTCGTGCATGCGCCAATCTCGACAAAGTCCTCTAAAACGACGTTGCCGTTGTGGTAAATTTTCACGTGTTCGCCCGTTTTCGTGTGCGCGTAGCCAAAGCCGTCGCTACCGATGACGGCGTTTGCATTGATGCGGCAGCCGTTGCCGATAACGGTGTCGTTATAGATGACGACGTTTGGGTGGATGACGCAGTTTGCGCCGATTTTTACGTTATCGCCGACGTAGGCGCCGGCCATTACTAGCGTGTTGTCGCCGATCGCGGCGCCTGAGCCCACGTAGACGTTTGGCATTATCTTTGCGCTTGGCGAAATTTGCGCCGGCTGCGGCTGGGAGGCTAGAAGCTCTTTTGCAAAATATTCGCTTAATATAGCAAAGGCAAGGTGCGGGTTTTCTACCACTACCGCCCTGCTTTGTGCGCCGACGAGCTCCTTTAAATTTGACGCGACCAAAATCGCGCCCGCCTTTGAGCCCTCGATAAATTTAGCGTTTTTCTCGCTGTCGCAGTAGCCTAGCTCGCTAGCTTTGGCGTTTGAGAGCGAATTTAGAGCCGTGATCTCTAGCTCCTCGCCGCTAAATTCCAGTCCTAAAATTTTATAAATTTCGCTTAGTTTCATCATAGATCCATTAGCACAGAGCCGCCACGAACGATGTCTGCGGGGTTAAATTTTTTGATAGCTTTGAGGAAATTTTCTATCCTGCTCGCGTCGTCGCTGACCATGACGACGATGTAGTTTTCGTTGGTGTTGGCTACGATGCCGTTGTAGGCCTTTAGTATCGCGTCCAGTCCGCCAAAATTTTCGCTTAGCGGGATTTTTACCAGCGCCATTTCTTTTTCGACGAATTCGCCGCTTTCGATGACTTTGTAGGTCGGTATTAGCTTGTGTAGTTGCTTTACGATCTGCTCTAGCACGCGCTCGTCGCCGCTAGTGACGATGCTGATACGAGAAAGCTCGGTGCCTGGGATCGGTGCTACCGTGAGCGTGTCGATGTTGTATCCGCGCCCCGCAAAAAGCCCGGAAATGCGCGATAAAACGCCGTGCTCGTTTAGCACGATGACTGAAATCACTCTTCTTATGCTCATTTTTATTCCTTGCTTTTTAAGATCATGTTGTATATCGCAGCGCCCGCAGGAACCATCGGCAGTACGTCCTCAAATCTATCCACGCGCACGTCTAGCATCGCGCTTTTGCCACAGGCTATCGCCTCTTTTAGCGCGGAGCAAAACTCGTCTTTCGTGCGGCAAACAAAGCCTACCGCGCCAAAGCCCTCCGCGATTTTTACGAAATCAGGCTGCAGGCTAAGGTCGGTCGAGGAGTAGCGCTCGCCGTAGAAAAATGTCTGCCACTGGCGCACCATGCCTAGGAAGTTGTTGTTTAAAATGATGTTAATGACGGGTTTATCTATCTCGGTGGCGGTCATCAGCTCTTGGATATTCATTAGGATCGAGCCGTCGCCGGTGAAATTTACGACGATATCTTCAGGCTTTGCTATCTTTGCTCCGACGGCTGCAGGCAGGCCGTAACCCATAGTCCCCTGACCTCCGCTAGTTATCAGCTGGCGCGGCCTATCAAACGGATAAAACTGCGCGACCCACATCTGGTGCTGACCGACGTCGGTGGCGATCACGGCGTCTTTGCCTGATTGCTTTAAAATTTTAGCCGTTTCGCGTACGACCCACTGCGGTTTTATGATCTCGTCGCTATCTTTGTAATCCAGCGGATTTAGCGCGTCGTAGCGAGCCAATATCTCGCGCCACGAGGTCAAATTTTGCTCGTTTACGGTTACTTTTTCCAGCATCTCTTCTAGGACGCAGTTTAGATCGCCTACGATCGGGAAGTGCGCGTTTACGATCTTTGAGATCGAGCTAGGGTCGATATCGACGTGGATGATTTTGGCGTGTTTGGCAAATTCGCTAAGCTTGCCCGTCACGCGGTCGTCAAATCGCACGCCAAGCGCAATGATGAGATCGGTCTCGCTCATCGCCATATTTGCCGCATAGCTGCCGTGCATGCCGACCATCGAGAGTAGATTTTTATCCTCGTGCGCTAGGACGCCAAGCCCCATCAGCGTTTCGACTGCTGGGATGCCCGTCTTTGCGCTAAATTTACGCACGAGCTCGCTAGCGTTCGCCGCTACGACTCCGCCTCCTAGATATAGTAGCGGGCGTTTGGCCTCGGCGATGACTTCGAGCGCTTTTTTGATCTGTTTTGCGTTGCCTTTGTAGGTCGGTTTGTATGTCGGCATCTTTATCTCGGTCGGGTAATCAAAATCCCCCACGGCCGCGGTTATATCCTTTGGGATATCGACGTGAACGGGGCCGGGACGTCCCGAGCGAGCGATATAAAAGGCCTCTTTTAGGATGCGCGGTAGCTCCTCGATACTGCGAACGAGGTAGTTGTGCTTCACGCACGGGCGAGAGATGCCCACGGCGTCGATCTCCTGAAAGGCGTCCGTGCCGATAAGCGAGGTTGGAACCTGGCCGCTGATTAATATAAGCGGAATACTATCCGAGTATGCGGTGGCTAGACCCGTGACCGCGTTTGTAAAACCGGGGCCGCTCGTCACAAACGCCACTCCGACCTTGCCGCTAGCACGTGCATAGCCGTCTGCGGCGTGCACGGCGGCTTGCTCGTGACGCGTCAAAACGTGCTTGAAATAACTCTGCTTATACGTCTCGTCGTAGATGTTTAGCGCCGCGCCGCCCGGGTAACCAAAAACCGTGTCTACGCCCTCCTCACGCAAGGCTTCCATCACCATGCGCGAGCCAGAAATGCCTTTTATCATCTGTATCGCCTTTTGATAAATTTGACCCCGATTATACAGCTTTAAGGTTTAAAAACGCGTAAAATCGGGCTTAGAATTTGAGTTCGGCTTTAAAAGGGCTTAAATTTGAGTAAATTTGCGAGCGAAATTTAGAAGATTCAAATTTGGATAGGCTATTAAATTTGACGCGCCGAGACCCGCACCTTTAAGGTGCTAAATTTGGTTTGGTCAAATTTAGTCTTGCAAGCCGAACTTCTTTGTGTAAAAAACAACCATTTGAGGTTGTTTTTTACTTTGTTGTAAAGGGGGTGGGGGCTTAAATTGCGAAGTCGCTCCCCACCCCCTTTAATCCCCCTCCCCCTACGACGCTTTTAATGTGGCGACATAGCTTTGCTGACGCAAAGCGTCGCGAGTTTTGTAAATTTTGATGGAGTTAAATTTATAAATTTGTAAATTTGACTTCAAATTTGAGCGTAAAACGATAAGGCAAAGTATTTTGAGATGATTTTTGGGGTTTTGAAGTTAAAATTTGACGAAGATAAGG
>NZ_CALHXD010000042.1 GCF_938040115.1 uncultured Campylobacter sp.
TAAAAACATCGATGCCGCCGAGCTTGCGCCCCTCAAAAATCTTAAAAAAATCGAAACGACCGGCATCGGCATATCTAAAAAGGCGCAAAAAGCCTGCGCGGATGCGGGGATTACGGTAGTTGATTGAGCGCGGAAATAAAATTTAAGCAATCAAATTTTGCGCTAAAAAACAAGCAAAAATTTGAACTTATTTTAAGCGTAGATTATTTGCGTGCGTTAGTGCGATAGCGATAGCGTCGGTGATATCAAGCGGCTTAATCTCCTTTGTGATACCGAGAATTTTCTTAACCATAAAGGCTACTTGCTCTTTGTCTGCCTTAGCTTTGCCCGTTACCGTTTTTTTAACCTGAAGCGGCGTGTACTCCGCAAAATCGCCGTGAAGCTGCAAAATTTTAAGACTAAGCGCCCCTCGAAACTGCGCGAGCTTCAAAACCGTTTTTGGATTATAAGCGAAAAATATGTCCTCGATCGCCACTTCGTCAAATTTATGATTTTTAAAAATCAGGTCGAGTCCCTCACAAAGTTCGGTGATTTGATACTGCAAAGAATTCGGTTTTATTTTGATTAGTCCCGCCTCGATCAAAATAGTTTTCACGGGCGTCTTTTCGACGATCGCATAGCCGCAATTTCGCGATCCCGGATCGATTCCTAAAATTTTCATCTCATCCTTTTCAACGGTTTTTCACGCTTTTTTCACGGCGTGAAAAACGAATTTCAACGCCATTTTAACAAATTTAAGATAAAATCTAGCGAATTAATCTTAAAGGCAAAAATTTGGTCGCAAACGAGGTTTTGGAGCTACTTTCCAAAGAAATTTTACCGTCGGAATTTGAATGCTACATCAAGCAACTTAAATTTAACGAAAAAAGCTCAAATTCGACGAACATCATATTTAACGCACCAAACGAGATTATCGCCAAATTTATCCAGACCAAATACGCCTCCAAAATCGCTCATCTTTTTGAAGTAAAAACCGGACAAAAGCCCGTGATCAACGTCCTAGCCGCGACCAAAACGCAAAGCAAACCGGCTAAAAAAGTGGATGTAAAAGAGATAAAAGCGCAAAGCAGCCTGCTAAATCCAAGCTACACTTTTGAAAATTTCGTCGTCGGCGACTCTAATCAATTTGCATTTTTAAGCGCGAAGGCCGTATCCGAGCAGCCGGGTAAGATTTACAATCCGCTTTTTATCTACGGCCCAACCGGACTTGGCAAAACTCACCTTTTACAATCAGTCGGAAATTTTTGCCTAAACGGCGGCAAAATGGTCATTTGCGTAACAAGCGAGCAGTTTATTACGGACTTTACTTATAACCTCAACAACCACTCGATGGAGCGATTTCGTGAAAAGTACCGAAACTGCGACGTTTTACTCATCGACGACGTACAGTTTTTAGGCAAAACAGATAAAATCCAAGAGGAATTTTTTCACACGTTTAACGAACTTCATGCCAAAAACGGCCAGATCGTGATGACCTCGGACCGCCAGCCAAAGCTGCTAAAAGGCTTTGAAGATAGGCTAAGAACGCGTTTTGAGTGGGGTATCATCGCCGATATCACGCCGCCCGAGCTTGATACTAAAATCGCAATCATCAAGAAAAAATGCGAGTTTGATAAAATTTACCTCGACAAAGACGTCATAAACTACATCGCAACGAATATGGGCGATAACATCCGAGAAATCGAAAGCGCGATAATAAATTTAAACGCTTACGCAAGGCTCATGAGACAAGAAATCACGCTAGAATTTGCCAAAAATATCCTGCGCGATCAGATAAAAGAAAAGCGCGAAAATATAAATCTAGAAAATATCGTTGAAATCGTAAGCAAAGAGCTAAACGTCAAACCAAGCGAGATGAAAAGCAAATCACGCTCAAAAAATATCGTCGAGGCTAGACGCATCGTGATATATCTGGCTAAAAATTTGACGCCAAACTCGATGCCGCAGATCGCGCAGTTTTTTAACATGAAAGATCACTCGGCCGTAAGTCATAGTATCAAAAAAATAAACGAATTAATAGAAACGAATGAATATTTTAAAGTTCGCGTCGAAGAACTAAAGAATAAAATTTTAACCAAAGAGTAAAAACGTGAATAAAAGTGAAAAAATAAGCAGTTTTTTTAACGCTGCAAATGCCCTATTTAAAGCAAATAAAAGCAGTTTTAAACTTTTCACGCCCCCTACTAATGCTACTAAAAGAAATTTAAAAATAAAGGAAAAAAATGAAAGTCGCGATTAATAAAAATGCTCTTGAAAGCGTAGTAACGAATAGCAGTTCTTACCTAGAAAAAAAAGATCTAAGCGCTATAACTTCGCATATATTTATCGGAGCTAAAGACGGTATCCTAAATATCAAAGCAACAGACCACGAGATCGGTCTAGCCTATAAGCTCTCAAACGTCAAAATCATGGACGAGGGAAACGCTACCGCAAACGGTAAAAAGCTGCTTGATATCATAAGAAGCCTAAAAGACGAAGAAATTACTCTGGAAACTGTAAATAACTATCTCTACATAAAACAAAAAAACTCTAAGTATAAACTTCCGATGTATAAATTTGAGGATTTTCCAAATTTTCCGACGATAGAAAATAAAAATAAATTTGAAGTCGACGCCGTAATGCTTGGACGAAGTTTAAAAAAAATTTTTCCGAGCATAGATAATAACAACCCTAAATTTGAACTAAACGGCGCATTTATAGACATCAAGCAAAACTACATAAATATCGTCGGCACCGACACGAAAAGGCTTAGCGTATTTAGATTTGAAACGCCGACTCAGAGCGAATTTTCGCTAATAATTCCGAAAAAAGCCATTAGCGAGATACAAAAGCTATTTTTTGACAAGATCGAAATTTACTACGACGATACGACTCTGATCGCTCAAAGCGCAAATTTCGAGTTTTTCACAAAACTTATAAACGGCAGATTCCCCGACTACAACAGAGTAATCCCACAAGAGATAAAGAAAAGACTAAGACTAAGCAGAGACAAAATGGTAGAAGGCATCAAAACCGTCTCAATAATCTCTGAGAGCACGAAAATAGTATTTGCTCCTCAAACCATAAGCTTTGAAAGCATCGTCGAGGATAACTCTGAGGCTAAAACGACGATAGAATTTGCAACCGGACTAGAAGAAGAAATCTACGTCGGCGTGAAAAATAGATACTTGCTTGATTTCTTACAAAACATCGAAGAGGAACATTTCGAATTTGGATTTAACGACTCGAATTTAGCCTTTACGGTTAGCTCAAACGAGCTAAAAACGGTAATAATGCCGATAAATTTATAAAAATAAAAAGGTAAATAATGCAGCAAAATTACGGCGCGGAAAATATTAAAGTTTTAAAGGGACTCGAAGCGGTTAGAAAACGCCCCGGTATGTATATCGGAGATACCAACGTAAGCGGCCTACACCACATGATCTACGAGGTCGTCGATAACTCCATAGACGAAGCGATGGCGGGCTACTGCGATACTATAGACGTAGAACTAACGCGCGAAGGCTCTGCTATCATCACCGATAACGGACGCGGTATACCTGTCGATATGCACCCTACGGAGAAAATTTCAGCCGCTACTGTAGTTTTAACCGTACTTCACGCAGGCGGTAAATTTGACAAAGATACTTATAAAGTTTCAGGCGGCTTGCACGGTGTGGGCGTTAGCGTAGTAAATGCTCTTTCTAAAAAACTGGTCGTAAATATTAAACGAGACGGCAAACTACATAGACAAGAATTTTCAAAAGGTATCCCTCAAAGCGACCTTGAGGTTATAAAAACTACAAATAGAACGGGAACTCAGGTGGAGTTTTGGCCTGATGATAGTATCTTTGAAGTTACGGAATTTGACGATGAAATTTTAACCAAACGCTTTAGAGAGTTAGCCTATCTAAATCCGAAAATCACGATAAATTTTAAAGATCAAAGAAACGGTAGAAGCGAGAGTTTTCACTACGAGGGCGGACTTGAGAGCTTTGTAACGGATATGAATAAAAACGAAG
>NZ_CALHXD010000043.1 GCF_938040115.1 uncultured Campylobacter sp.
AATTTACCTAGCCGTCAAATTTACCTAGCCGTCAAATTTACCTAGCCGTCAAATTTACCTAGCCGTCAAATTTACCTAGCCGTCAAATTTACCTAGCCGTCAAATTGTTGATTTAACTAGTAAAAACCTGACTACTCTATTATGTTTACTGAATTTAATTTGCGGAATACATAAATAAAAAATAGCTTGCTAAATTTTATAAAATTTAGTTGCAAGAGCCTTTATTTGATTGTTTGAGTTTGTTGTAAAAAATAGTTGGTAAGGCAGACATTATCGTTATAGACATCAAATTTAAGCAGTCAGCCCAAAGGCTTAGAATTATATAAAACCATAGTTTAAATAATACCTGAACAAAACTAGCTCAAATTTGCCGAGCACTGCTGTGACTTTATGGTAAAAACCAAGACTAACTTTATAAGTTTTGGCAAAACAAATCGGCCAGTTACGGCTCGCGAATAGTCGAATTTACAAGCCTAACATAGTCTTTAGAAGCATGTAAATAAGTGCCGCCGAGCCGCCTGCAATCGGTAGGGTAATGACCCACGCAAGCACGATAGGCTTGACCATTTTCCAGTTGGCGTCGCGGTTTAGGATACCGATACCAAGCACCGCGCCGATGAGGATGTGCGTCGAGGAGACCGGGATGCCGAGCTTTGTAGCTAGCAGGATAACGGTACTGGCCGCTAGCTCGGCGCTAAAGCCCGTCGTAGGCAGGATCTCGGCTAGCTTGCTACCGATCGTGGCGATAACCTCTTTGCCTAAAAACCAAAGTCCGACCACGAGTGAGATACCAAATGTCACCATCGCGATGCCCGGCACCGGAGCGGTGGCGTTTATGGAGCCTGTTTTTAGCACGTCCAGAATCGCGGCAAACGGACCCACGGCGTTTGCGATGTCGTTGGCGCCGTGAGAAAATGCAAACGAGGAGGCCGTAAATATCTGAAACCACGAGAAAATGCGGTTCGTGCTCTTTTCGGCATTGTCTTTTTTCATCACGTTTATCATCGCAAGCGTAGCGAGATAGGTGACGATGCCGATGACGCAGATGATCCAGATCGTGCCGATAAAACCTAGGTCTAAATTTAGATGCTCAAGCCCTTTAAAAAGCATCATCGATGAGATGATGATTGCGCCGATGCCCGCTACCGTCGGGATATGCTTACGCATGGCTTTTGACGTATCGATCTCTTTTTCGCGCTCTTTCATGGCTTTTATAGCGAGCTTGTATTCGCTGCGTTCGCCGCTTTCGACATCGTCGTCGTCAAGGACCGCGATCTTGCTTAGTATCCTTATCTGCTCGCTTTCGGGTTTTGTTTTTAGTTCTTGTAAATAGCGCTCTTTATAGGCTTTACGCTCGCGTTTTAGTACCTTTAGCTCTAGGGTAAATTTGCGAGTCGGGATCAAAATTTTAGATTTTATGTAGCCGTAAATGAAGTAAGAAAGGATGCCTCCTAGAAGCGGCGAGATTACCCAGCTAACGGCGATCCTGCCTATCTCGCCCCAGGAAACCATAGCTAGAGCCTTATCTCCGCCCATAGTCGTAAAGCCCATCGTAAGCCCGGCGCCAACGATACCGCCAACGATCGAGTGGGTCGTGGAGATAGGTAGACCCTTTTTAGACGCGATAAATAGCCAAATACCCGAGCTTAAAAGCGCCGACATCATAATCAGCACGAAAAGCATCGGCTCCGTGCCCTCCTGTGGAAAGCTCACGATGCCTTCGCGGATGGTTTTGGTCACCTCGCCGCCGGCAAATATCGCGCCGCTAAGCTCGAAAATAGCGGCAATAACAAGGGCTTGCTTTATAGTGACGGTCTTGGCGCCCACGCTCGTACCAAATGAGTTTGCAACGTCGTTGCCGCCGATGTTAAACGCCATAAAGATACCGAAAATACTAGCGATACTGAAAAGCAAAAAGTGATGAGTCGGGATGTACTGATAGCCCCAAACGAAAAATCCAAACGCGGTAATAGCGAAGATCGCAAAGGCAAAAAGATTGTCGCTTCTCAAGCAAGTCCTTTTAAAAATGAATGGTTAATTATAGCTACATTTTTCTTAAGCAAGCCAAATTTAGGCGGTTTTATTAGCTTTAAATTTTAGCTTCGTTATAATTTGCCTACTTAAATTTAAAGGAGAAAAAATGACGATTAGAGAGCAAATTTTAGAGGACATCAAGACTGCGATGAAAGAAAAAGATAACTTTCGCCGCGATACGCTAAGACTCATAAACTCAGTCATCAAGCAAGTCGAAGTCGATGAGCGTATCGAGATGACCGACGAAAAGGTGCTACCGATCCTACAAACCCAGATCAAACGCCGCATGGACTCTATCGAGCAGTATAAAAACGGCGGCAGGGACGATCTGGCGCAAAACGAGCAAAAAGAGATCGACATCATAAACGGCTATCTACCGAAGCAACTAAATGCAGACGAGCTAGAAGCTCAGATCAAAGAGATCATCGCCGGCCTTGGCGAGGGCGCAAATATCGGCACCGTGATGAAAGCTGCGAAAGAAAAAATAGGCGCTAGAAGCGACGGCAAGAGTATAAGCGAGTGCGCAAAGAGGCTACTGGGCTAAATTTGCATTTAAATTTGACCGAATTTGCTTTGGGGTTTGGTCAAATTTTATAGAAGGGCAAGCTTGCTTTTAGGTAGGTTTGCCTTTATGAGATTTGACGCAACACGGCAAATTATTGTTGTTTTTGTCAAATTTGGAGAGTTTATATCGTGCGGCTTGTGATCGGCGTGGAGTAAATTTGCTAAGTTTGCGATACCTAGTATAAATTTTGCCGAAGCCAATTGTTTTTATAGAGGGCGTAAATTTGCTCTAGAGTTTTTGATGACGTAAAGCTTTCCAAAATGGGTTTTGGCAAAATTTTATAGAATGGATTTTTTGGTTTAAAGCAATGCAAAAGAGCAAAATTTGAGCCAAATGTTTTTAGCTCAAATTTCGTATAACGTTACTTTACGCTTTCTTCTATCGTCGCGTCTATTATCTTAAAGATCTCGCCGCTTGCTTGTTTGACCTTGGCGAATCTATCGACAAATTTTTGGATATCGTTCATATTGTAACCATTTTTTGAGTCGTCTAGGTTAGCTTTTACTAGATCGCTTATTTGTTTTGCGGGAGCGCTTGCCTTCTCGAAGCTTTTTGAATTTGCAAAATACGCCGCCGCACTCTCGTACCATGCGTTTAAATTTTGCGTTTGTTTTTGCATATTTTCGTCATCGCCTCTTTCGTTGATGACGTTTCCGTATGCGGTCTGCAGATACGTTACTCGGTTGATCTTGCCGATGATACCGATTGTTTTGTTTTCGACGTATTTTGAGATTTTTGCGCTTTGCGTCGCACCCTGGCTAAATACGTTCACGGCATCTCTAAATTTAGACACGCTTACGTTTGCGACTTGCGCTATTTGCGTGATTTTGTTGGAGTTGTCGTTTAGATCGTTTGTTTGTTGTTGTAAGGTTTGGATATTTATGCCGATTTCGCTTGTAGCTTTTTGTGTATTTTCGGCTAGTTTTCGCACTTCGTCCGCGACTACGGCAAAACCTCGTCCG
>NZ_CALHXD010000044.1 GCF_938040115.1 uncultured Campylobacter sp.
AATTTTCGACCGAAGATAGAACATATAGTTCATCGAGGGAGGAAATTTTTAGCTCATTTAAAGGCACGCAAGAGACAAGCCGCAGTAAGGCAAATTTACAGCCTTACTATCTGCGCTCCAAATCCCCCCTGCCCCGCCGGCGCGTCGAAAAACTCCTTCACGCTCGGATGTTCGCGCAAGAAATTTTTGACCGCGTAGGCGAGCTTGCCCGTGCCGATGCCGTGATACACCTGCACCTCGTCAAAGCCCATCACTAGGCTATCTGAGATAAATTTATCCAGCTTTTGCACCGCTTCATCCGCGCGCAAGCCGTGCAGATCGAGCGTGACGCTGGCGTTTTGCGGCTTTTGCACGCTTAGATTTATGCCTGATTTTTTAGGCGGTGCAGGCGTTTCGCCGCTGATTTTTAGCTGATTTATCGGCACGCGCATGCTAACGTTATCGGTTTGTATCACGGCGTCATTTTTGCCCAGACTTGAGACGACACCCTTTATCTTGCCGTATTTTACGCGGTCGCCGACCTTTAGCTGGGGTGGGGCGGAGATTTCTGGCTTTTGCACGGCGCGTTTAGCCTCGTTTGCGCGGTTTAGGGCGCGCTGTTTTTCTTTGGTATCGTCTAGATTTATCGCTCGCCTAGCCTCATTTATCGCCTTAAAATACTCCCGCTCCAGCCGCGTTATAACCTCGTGCTGCTCGGCCTCGGCGCGCTCTTTTTGCTCTTTTAAATTTTCGATTAGCGAGTCTAGCTTTTGCTCTTTTTTCTCCGCGCTTTCGAGCTTTTCTTTGAGCTGCACCTCTAAATTCAGCGTCTTTGTGATGATTTCGTTTAGATTTTCTTTGTCCTCGCCGTAGATTTTCTTCGCCTGCGCGACCAAATTTGCCGCGATGCCGTATCTAGCCGCGGTCTCAAAGGCGTATGATTTACCGATCGTACCCTTTAAAAACTCAAATTTAGGCCGCGAGTTTTCCTCATCATATAGCGCCGCGACCAGCTCTACGTCGGGGTTTTTAGCTAGCAGCATAGCAAGGCGCTTGTGGTGGGTGGTGATGATCATCTTGATATCCTGGCTCATCAGCCGCTCGATCATCACGCCGTATAGGCTAGCCGCCTCCTCAAAATCCGTTCCCAGCTCAATCTCATCGACTCCTATGAGCAGATTTTTCTTCGTAAAAAGCTTGGAAAAATGCACCATACGCCCGGCAAAGGTCGAGATGTCGTTTTTCACGTTTTGCGGATCCTCGATGATGGCGTCAAATTCTTTAAAATTTCCGATCTGCGATTTTTGCGCGTTTATGCGCATCGGCAGTAGGTATTTAGCTAGAAAGGCTGCGGCTATCAGCGATTTTAGCAGCATCGATTTACCGCCCGCGTTTACGCCCGTGATCAGTAGCACCTTTTTGCTAAAGTCTATGCTGATGCTTTTTGGATTTTTTAGCGCGGGATGGGCGAAATTTGCCAGCTTTAAATTTGACCCGCCGCTTGGCAGCACGAACTCAAAATCCGCGCTTTTAGCCGTAAAAACCCGCGCGCAGTAGGCGTCAAATACGTCAAACGCGCCGTTTATAAATTTTAAAAACAGGAGGCCCTTGTGCATCGCGGAGCTAAAAATTTTGCAGTGCTCATAGACGATTTCCTCTTTTTTATCCAGTAGCTCGCTTTGCTCTTTTTTGAGTTTTTGGATGTTTTCTGGCGCGACGTAGAAGTATCCGCCCGAGCTTCTAGCCACGACCGTGCCCTTTAGCACGTGGTTAAACCCGCCTCGCACGAGCAGCGCCTCGACCGAGCTGATGTAGTGCACCTGCGTATCGACGAGGTATGGCGTGATGGATTTTGAGTAGATGAGGCGGCGCAGATCGGCGTCTATTTGCGCTCTTTTGGCGCTAAAGGCGTCTCTGATACCGCCCAGGCGCTCGTCCACTTCGTCTTTTAGCTCGCCGTTTTTGTCAAATGAGTTTGCGAGCTTTAACATCGGCTGCGGGATCTCGATTTTAGCGAGCCACTCGCCCAGTTTGCCTTCAAATTTAAGCGTTTTTAGGTAGGTAAAGTAGCTAATAATCTTAGCAAACTCAAAAATCTCGCTCACATGCAGCGTCGCTTGCTTGCTAAGGCGAACGAGCGCGTCATCTAGGTTTTGAGCCGGTGCGGGCGGATCAAACTGCTTTTGCGAGAGTTCTAAAATTTTCTCGTAATGCAACCTGCTGTCGCCCGCCATAAAAAGCGGCTTTGGGCGCGCTAAAAAGGAGTTAAACCGCTCCATATAGCCTTGCAGGTCTAAAATTTTTATAAGCCGCTCAAAGCCTTCCGCGTTTGTAAATTCTTTTTGCTCTCGGTGCGCCGCGGCGTCTGAAACATCGCCGTTTCTTTGCTCGCGATAGACGTTATTTTCTCGCTCGTCTGCCCTCCAAACGCCGCCTTGGGTCAAATTTTGATTATCTTTAAAATTTCGCAATTATTCGCCTTTAAATTCGCAACCATCAAGCGCGATCTTGACGCTGTTTAGCTCCTTTGCCGCGCGTTTAGCGACAAAAGAGGACGTGCCGAACTCATAGTTAAATTTAGTGTTATTTACGTCGAAATTTCCGCATTTTAGGGTTTTGCCTTGGTTAAAAAACGCGACCAGTTCCAGCCTTTTGCCCTGCTCGCTTTCTAGCCTGGTCTCGTAAAAATACAGCGCCGCCGCAACAAAAATCACCGAAAAAGTGATGATAAATTTCGCCTTTTTGCTTAGCTTCTCGTCGCTCACGCTAAATATCGCGATCGCGGCAAGCACGCCTAAAAGTACAATTATGACCCTCATACGTCGCCTCTTAGCTGATATGTGATGTCGCCCGCGCCAAAGCCGATCACTAGGCCGTCATCGAGTAGGTTTTTCACGCCAAACTCATCCGTAAAAGCAATCCCCTCGCCCTCGCGCGCGACTTTTTGCGTCATCACTGGGTTGTAGCGTTTAAACTCCTCTTTTAAATTTATATCTATCGGCGTCTCGCCCGCGGCATAAACAGGCAGGATAACTAGCTCGTCTATGCCCTCAAAACACTCTTTAAAGCCCTGCAAATTTGCGCTCAGACGTGTAAATCTGTGCGGCTGAAAGATCGCCGTGATCTTGGTGATGCCTAGCAGTTTGGCGTATTCAAAGACTGATTGCAAAGTGGCCTTGATCTCGGTCGGATGGTGCGCGTAGTCGTCGATGAGTACGAATTTCCTGCTAGCAGTGAGGATATCGAAGCGCTTTTTGATGCCTTTAAAATTTAGCAAATTTTGCCTAATTTGCGCGAGAGAGGTTTCATTTAGCGCGGCTAAGATCGCAAGCGACGCGTCCACGGCGATATGCTCGCCCATGCCAAGCACTTCAAATTTGCCTAAATTTTTTAGATTAAACGCAGTATAAGGCACGAAATCGCGCACGATCATACTAAGCTCGGTGATATCGACGCTTGGATAAAGGCGCACGGCATCAAGCTTTAGC
>NZ_CALHXD010000045.1 GCF_938040115.1 uncultured Campylobacter sp.
CGGCAAGTGCCGGCAATCACGCCCAAGGCGTGGCTATCTCGGCGCGCGAGTTTAAAACGCCCGCTACTATCGTGATGCCCGAGTCCACGCCGCTTTTAAAGGTGCTAGGCACCAAAGATCTAGGCGCCGAAGTCATCCTAAAGGGCGATAACTTTGACGAAGCCTATGCCTACGCCGTCGAGTATGCCAAGCAGCAGAGCATGAGCTTTATTCATCCGTTTGACGACGAGTACGTGATGGCTGGGCAGGGCACGGTGGGGCTTGAGATGCTTGACGATCTAGCCGAGCTTGAGACTATCATCGTGCCGGTTGGCGGCGGCGGGCTAATCAGCGGCATATCAAGCTGTGTAAAACAGGTAAACCCAGACATCCGCGTGGTCGCCGTGAGCGCAAAGGGCGCGCCTGCTATGTTTAACAGCTTTGGCGCTAAAAAGAGCATAAACTCAAAAACAGTTCGCACGATCGCCGACGGTATCGCGGTTCGCGACGCGAGCGAGACGACACTGGCAAATATCCTAGAGTGCGTGGATGAGTTTGTGCAGGTCGATGACGAGGAGATCGCAAACGCGATTTTGTTCCTGCTCGAGACGCAAAAGATCGTGGTCGAGGGCGCGGGCGCGGTCGGCGTCGCCAGTATCTTGCACAAAAAAGTCAAATTTAAAGCCGGCGAGCGTATCGGCATCGTGCTAAGCGGCGGAAACATCGACGTACAGATGCTAAACGTCATCATCGAAAAAGGTCTAATAAAGTCGCACCGCAAGATGGCGCTACAAATCACGCTGATAGATAAACCAGGCGCGCTTATGAACCTAACCGATAGCCTAAAGATCGCAAATGCCAATATCGTAAAAATCGACTACGACCGCTTCTCCACGAACCTAGAGTACGGCGACGCAAACATCACGATCACGCTGGAAACCAAGGGCGAGGATCACCAAGAGCTCATCAAAAAAGTGCTCAGAGAGCATGATTTTAAATTTATTCAGGTGTTTTAGGCGGTTAAATTTGAGCTCAAATTTGCTTGCTAAATTTGGGTTTGGCGTTAAATTTGCTTCAAATTTGAGTCAAAATTGAACCCGTATCTTAAAGGTGCGGGTTTTGCCAAACTACGTCAAAGTTCTAAACGCCTGCTAAATTTATACCGATACAAAACAGCCCAAAGCTCAAATTTAACGATTATTTTAACGAATTTCGCTAAAATCGCCTTTTAAAGGAGCAAAGATGATAGATGTTACAAGCCTTATTTTAGCGATTTTGCTGGCGATTTGCGTATTTACGATTTTTAGATTTAGTAAAGCCTTAAAAACCGCGCAAAAGCCTGCGATGACGCAGATTAGCACCGAGATATCACAGCTAAAATCCATCGGCGAGCTATCGGTTTTTCAGGTCTATAGTAAAGAGATCGTGACTAAGACCGACCATGCATTTGGCAGCTTTGGCAAGGAGTATCTGCGCTGGCTGGTGAGCGAGAAAAAGCTCTCGATGATATTTGAGTTTGAGATAAATTTCATCTACGACCTAACGAGCCCGCGCCTAGAGATCGTAAACGTCGCGAGCGAGGAGTATCTCATCAAGATGCCGCCTTGCAAATACAAATTTTCGATCGCGAATATGAAATTTTACGACGAGAAAAACGGCAAATTTATCCCGTTTTTGCTGCCTGATTCGCTAAACGGATTTTTCGGTAGTAGCTTTAGCGAGGAGGATAAAAACAGACTCATCGAGGAGGCGCGCGCCGAGGTCGAAAAGATGTCCGTACGCCTGATAAATCAGCTCCAGTCTAAGATCCACAAGTCTGCGTGCGATACGCTAGAGGCGATCGCGAAGAGCTTTGGGGCTAGGGCGGTTAGGTTTGAGTTTAACGACGAGGGCGAGCAGGTTCAGCTAAATCTGCAAAACGTGGCGTGAGGGCAAGATGGCATTTCTAAAAGCGCTTTTGATAGGTAAAGCAAGGCAGTACGGCAACGCGGCGGCCACGGACGAGCTAGGCAAGGCTTGGCGCTCAGCGATATTTAAAAATGCGCAGACGGGCGAAATCTATGCAAGCGAGCTTGGATTTGAGGGTGATGAGGTAGCTGATACGAAACATCACGGCGGCGTAAATAAAGCCGTGTTTGCAAATTCGCTAGAAAACTATCCCGCGTGGGAAGCTTATCTTGGGCTTAAAAATTTGCCGCTAGGCGCGATGGGCGAAAATTTGACCATTAGCGGGCTGGATGAAAAAAGCGTAAACGTGGGCGACGTGCATAAAATCGGCTCGCTGGTGCTACAAGTAACCCAACCGCGAAAACCGTGCTTTAAGCTCGCAAAGCGGTGGGGAAATGCAAATTTGGCTAAAGAAATTTTTGCCACGGGGCTAACCGGCTGGTACTATAAAGTACTAGAAAACGGGTCGTGCAAGGCCGGCTGCGAGGTGGAGATCCTGCAAAAAAACGAAAATGCTCTAAGCGTAATGCAAATAAATAAACTATTTTTTAATCCGAGCGAAAATTTGGATTTGTTGCCCAAATTTAGAGCGCTAGAAGCGCTACCTGCTAGCTGGCAGGATGATATAAATAGGCGCTTAAGCGGCTCATACAGCACGGCTTTTATGGAAAAGCTTTGAAAAAACGGCGAAAATTTGCCAAAAAGCTTGACAAATAAGGTAAAAATATATATAATCACCTTTCTTTTTACAGGCTGGGGTATCGCCAAGCGGTAAGGCAATTGGTTTTGGTCCAATCATCCAGAGGTTCGAATCCTCTTACCCCATCCACTCAAATTTCATCGCGGAGTAGAGCAGTGGTAGCTCGTCGGGCTCATAACCCGAAGGTCGGCGGTTCAAATCCGTCCTCCGCAACCAAATCTAAAATTTATCCTTCACTTACTCCAAAAAATCAAATTTTGCACTAAAGAAAATTGTTTATGAACTTTGACGTATCTCAAATTTTAATCGTTTTACTGCTGATCGTAATTGCTTTGCTAGCTTTAAAGCTATTTAAAAAGCAAAAAATCAAGCAAACTAGATACAAAAGCGATAGCGGCAATACGGTAAAAAGCCGCGCCGAGCTCATTGTGGCAAATTGGCTATTTTACCGCGGTATAGATTTTATCTACGAGAAAAAGGTGCCGACCAAAGAGCGTGTCATTAGTGATTTTTATTTGACGCAAAGCGAAATTTATATCGAATTTTGGGGACTTGAAACACCGCAGTATCTAAAAAGAAAAAGTAAAAAGATCAAAATTTACAAGAAAAACCGCCTAAAACTTATCCAAATGAACGACGACAGCCTGCGCGATCTAAACGCGTTTTTCGCCAAAGAATTTGCAAAACTTGGCGCAAGATACCAAATCAAGCCAAAGCCGTAAAATCGTCAAATTTTGTAAACGCTATCTTTTTTGTCATAAATTTGGATACAGATACGGCTGTTAAATTTGGCCGATACAAAATTTTTGAATCAGAAAAATCAACTATTTAAAAGCATTTGCAGTCGTTTGAGAAATAGATATTAGTAAGGTGTAAGAGCTGAAGTTGCCGATCGGAGTACGCGTGCGATAAAAACCGTTTGAACAAGAGCGCGGATGTGGTCGTTAAAAAGATTTATCACTCGCGTAACGCTAAGCGAGCATTTATGCTTTTAAGGTCGGCAAATTTGCTCCAAAACAGTTCCAATCAGCGGCGAGTTTGATCAAATTTAGTCGCCGCGATGAAAAACAACCCAAATCGTATCGCGCTCCATTTTAAGGTTTGACAAATTTAATCAAAATAACAATTCTTGTAAATTTGCCTCACGCATATTATTATCGCCAAATTTAACCTTTAACATTTTCAAGGTGCGGGTTATGCCCAAAATCGGTCAAATTTAATAAATCCGTAAAAATTAAACAAAAACTTACAAGCCTGGTCGCTTCGTTTAAATTTAACTAAAGCCCGTTCGCGCCGCGTTTGGCTACATCTAAAAGTCCGTAAAATCTCAAGCCAAGCCCGCGCAAAAGCCTAAATTCAAAGCTAAAAATGTATAATTACCCCAAATTTTTAAACAAGGAATAACAATGGATAGAGTAGAGCAGGCCATAAACGATATAAAAAATGGCAAAATGGTCGTCATGGTCGACGATGAGGATCGCGAAAACGAGGGCGATCTGGTATTTGCGGCGACTTTTAGCGATACGCAAAAGGTAAATTTCGCCATTACTCACGCAAAAGGCGTGCTGTGCCTCGCGCTAAACGAGGAGATCGCGCGTCGCCTCGATCTAAATTTGATGGTGGATAAAAACACATCCTGCCACGAGACGGCGTTTACAGTCACCATAGACGCCAAAAATACGACCACGGGCGTAAGCGCATACGAGCGCGACGTCACGATCCGCCTAGCGGCCGATCCGATGTCAAAGCCGCAGGACTTCGTGCGCCCTGGGCATATCTTCCCGCTCATCGCTAAAAAAGGCGGCGTGCTAAGCCGCACGGGACACACCGAAGGCTCGGTCGATCTATGCAAGCTTGCCGGCCTAACGCAAGCAGCCGTCATCTGCGAGATCGTAAAAGAGGACGGAAATATGGCTCGCAGGCCAGATCTGGAGGCGTTTTGCGAGAAATTTGGGCTAAATATGGTCTCGGTCTCTGAGCTCGTGCAGTACCGTCTAAAACACGAAAGTCTAATCGAGATAAAAGAAAAAAGCGCGGCTAAGATAGCAGGCTTTGACGCCCTAAAATGCGAGATCCTAGATCACAAAGGCGAGCGACACTATGCCTTTGTTTTCGGCGAGATAAAAGACAAAACCGCGGTCAAATTTCATCAAATTTCAAGCGACGTGGAGCTGCTTGGCTCCGATAAATTCGCCGAGCTGCTCGAGTCGCTTGAGTATCTATCCAAAAACGGCGGCGTCGCAGTGTTTTTGCAGGGCGAGGAGAAGTGCGGCGGACAGGTCAAGGACTACGGCATCGGGGCGCAAATTTTACACAAACTAGGCGTCAGCCGTATCGAGCTTTTAAGCGCGAATAAAAACAAAGATTTCGTCGCGTTAAAAGGCTTTGGGCTTGACATCGCGGGCTATAAAGAATAACGCAAGCGGGCCTAGCGAGGTTGCGCGAGCCTTTGCCAAGACGCTAAATTTGGGGCTTTTGTACGCGGATAAAAAAGGCGTAATTAAATTTATAAATAAAAAATTCGAGCGGATTTTCACTCTAGCGCCCAAGGTTTTTTACGGAGCGAAATTTGACGAGGTGATCGCTGCGGCACAGGGGCTTGGCGAGCTAAAGAGCTTTAAAAATCTTAAAAACAGCCCGATAAACTCGAGCGATTTTATAGTAAAAAGGGTGAAAAAAGCTTCAGACTAAACGTCTCGAACGTGCTTGAGGGCGGGGTAAAATTTGACGGATTTATCCTTGCGGTCACTGACGTCACGCACGAAAAGGAGCTCGAAAAAAAGGAGCTTGAGCATAGGCGCTCGGTGCTAGCTCACGCCAAAACCGCGCTGGTAGGCGAGATGATAAACTCCATTTCGCATCAGCAGCGCCAGCCTCTAAGCGCGCTGGGACTGTATCTGGATAACATCGAGGAGTGCGCGCGCGAGGGCGAATTTGAGCGCATACCGGCTCAAATCGCAGCCTGCAAAAAGAGCTTAAGGCTCATGGACGAAACGATAAAGGCGTTTAGAAATTTTTACGCCAGCGGCGAGGGTGCGGCAAAATTTGATCTCGTTAATATCATAAACGAGCTTATTTTGATAGTGCGGCCAGAGCTAAACTCTCACGGCATCGAGCTAAAATTTACTCACGATGGTGGCAAATACGAGCTAAAAAGCGTCGCTAGCTACGTGAGGCAGATCCTGCTTTCTTTGCTCTCAAATGCCAAGGACGCGCTGGTTGAAAGCGGACGTGATACGCCGCAAATTTTAATCGAGCTAAAGAGGGCGGGCGAGCTATTTTGCGTGAGCGTGAGCGATAACGGCGGCGGAGTTAAGGCGGATAGCGATAAAATTTTCGAGCCGTTTTTTACGACAAAAAATATGGGCACGGGCACGGGGCTAAACGTAGCTAGGGAGCTCGCCGTAAAAAAGCTAGGCGGCTCGCTGGAGCTTGAAAGTGCCGTAAATCCGACTAAATTTACGCTATTTTTAGGCGAAATTTAGACGAGGCGATAAATTTAAAAATTAGTTTGCAAACTTAAGAAAGACAAACAAGAAACGAGGCTAGCGTGTATAGCAAAATAAAAAATATCTTAAACGGCGTAAATTTGCTCATCGTCGAGGACGACGAGAGCCTGCGCGAGAGTATCAAGATATCGGTCGAAAACTACGTGAGCGAGGTTTACGCCTGCGCAAACGCGAAAGAGGCGCTGGAGGTTTTTGAGGCAAAAGGCGTAAATTTGGTGCTTTCTGATATCAACATGCCGCACATGAACGGGCTTGAGATGGCGGCTCGTATAAGGGGGCTGGATAAGGACGTGCCTATTATATTTCTTACTGCATATGGTAGCGATGAAAACGTGCTTAGCGCGATAGAGCTAGGTAGCTTTGGCGTGCTAAAAAAGCCGTTTGAAAAGCGCGATCTAATCATGCAAATGAGCTTTGTGGCGAATAAATTTAAAAACGATTTTGCGGAGGTTGATCTAAAAAACGGCTTTAAATTTAACGCCTTTAGCAGGCAGCTAACAAAGGACGGCCGGCCCGTGGCACTAACTAAAAAAGAGCAAAATTTACTCCATCTTTTTCTAAAAAATCAGGGCCGCGTCGTGAGCTTTGAGATGATCGAGGCGTGCGTCTGGCAGGAGGGTAGCTGCACCGCCGACGCGATACGAAGCTTTGTGTATAAACTACGCAAAAAACTCTACCCCGAACTCATCCAAAACGCGCAAGGTAGCGGATATGCGCTTATCTTGGGCGAACAAAATCAACGAACCGTGAGTCAAACGAGCTATATCTGAGGCAAGATGGCTTAATCAAAAAATCATAGTTTAATACAAAACTCGGCGATTATAATCCGTTTAAAATTTACGTTTTCTTAAAAGCGTAAATTAAGCATAAATTAAAATTTAAGTCGTAAAATGCGAATTGCTAATTTTAAAATCAACTTTAAGGAGAAAATATGCAAATAAATTCGCAAGAAGTAACGCAGGCGCCGGGCAATAACACCGTCTTTCAAACTTGGTTGCTAAGCGGCGACGAAAACGCCTGTAAAAAGGGCTTTGAGAGGCTTTGCGCTTTGG
>NZ_CALHXD010000046.1 GCF_938040115.1 uncultured Campylobacter sp.
GGCGTAATATTTTTATATTCGTATAAGTTTAAAAGAAAGCCTATATTATCGTAAATTTAAAAATAAACTTAAAAATAAATAATTCATAAAAATTAATCTAAAAAATACAAAATTCGTCAGCCAAATGACGGAAATAAATTTTTAAAGGTAATACAATTAGCTCAAGATTTAAGAGAAATCAAGAATCAAAAAACAAGTAGAAGGGAGAATTTATGAAACGACATAAATTTGTGATCGCCGATTACAAACGTTGTATCGGTTGCGCTACTTGCATGGCGGCATGTTTCCGTAGCGCCTATGAGCGCGGCAAGCTCTCAAAGGCTAGGCTAACTGTATTGCGCCAGGCAAAGGGCGTCATGCCGACGCAGTGTCGCCAGTGCGATGACGGTCCTTGCGCGAACGTGTGCCCTACCGGGGCGCTAAGGTTTGACGATAACTACATCGAGCTTCACGAGGAGATATGTATAGGCTGCAAACTCTGCACTATCGCTTGCCCTTACGGCGCGATAAGCTCGAGCGCCGAGCTCATGCCGTCGGTTAACTACGCGGTAGAGCCCAAATACTACCTCGAAATCGAAAGCCAGGCCGGCGCGAAAAACACTGCGATAAAGTGCGATATGTGCTTTGGGCGCGAAAACGGCCCTGCGTGCGTGGAGGTTTGTCCGACCAGCGCTATCATCATGGTCGATCCTTTGCACAGCCATCACAAGCTTGGCAACAAGATCGAGCAAGAAGCCGCTCAGGCTTTCGTCGATAAAATTTTACGCGGAAGCGGAAATTTAAAAGAGCCTCACGTTTTAGCCGATATCGGCGCTCAGGACGTGGACGGCGAGGGCGACGTCATCGTTATCAAGGAGCTTGACAAAACTCCTAGCGAGCAAGCAAGAGAGCAAGCGGCGTCAAATTCGCGCGCTATGAACGACGAAAATAGCGGCGCAAAAGGGGGTGCGAGATGGTAGGCGTGTATCTGCTTTTCTTAGTTAGCGCCGCCGTTAGCATCCTGCTCTACGGCGCTCAAAAATCAGCCGTCAAAATCGGCTTTGGACTAAGCGCGATCAGCTGTTTTTACGCGCTTTGCTACTTTGTGGCGCATATGGGGACGATACAGGGCTTTGCTCTTGGCGGAGACTTTTTATACGCGCCGAAATTTGAGCTAACTCCGCTTGGAAATTTCTTTAGCTTCGTAGTCGTCTTTATCGGCTTTGCCAGCAGCGTCTACGGTATGAGCTACGCGGAGGAATACATAAAAAAAGCAAGCGTAGGCGTTTTTGCCTGTTTGTTCAACCTTTTCATCCTTTCGATGCTTCTAGTCATCAGCGCAAATAACGTATTTTGCTTCATCGTTTTGTGGGAGCTTATGACGCTTATTTCGTCTTTCCTCATCCTCGTAAACGACGGCAAAGGCACGCTAAAAGCGGTGATGGTATATCTAGGTATCGCTCAAGTCGGCGCGTTTTGTATCACTTGCGGACTGCTAATAATGGCTCACTACGCCGGCAGCGCCGAGTTTAGCAAATTTGCCCATCTAAATATGCCGACTGCGGCTAGCGTCGTGGTGTTTATATTATTTTTGGTCGGTTTTGGCAGCAAGGCCGGTATGTGGCCTTTCCACGTATGGCTACCGATGGCTCACCCGGCCGCTCCTTCAAACGTCTCTGCTCTAATGAGCGGCGTTATGATAAAGGTTGCGCTATTTACTCTAGTCAAATTTACGCTTTTCTTACCGCTAAGTATATATTTTGGTCTAGCGGTTTTGATCCTGGGTGCTGCTAGCTCACTGTTTGGCGTTCTTTACGCTCTTTGTCAGCACGACTACAAAGCGCTTCTTGCCTATCACTCAGTTGAAAATATCGGTATCATCTTGCTTGGTCTTGGCACCGGTTTATACGGTCTAGCTGCTGGAAATACGACGCTTGCCGCGATCGGATTTTTAGCAGGATGCTACCACGTAGTTAACCACGCGATATTTAAAGGACTATTGTTCCTTTGCGCGGGTTCTGTTCTGCACGCTACGCACACTCGCGATATGGACGTGCTAGGCGGCCTAGCTAAAAAGATGCCTTGGACGTCTGTGGGTATGTTTATCGGTATCATGGGTATCGCAGCGCTTCCTCCGGTTAACGGCTTCGTATCAGAGTGGTTTACATATCAAGGCATGCTTCAAGGCGCGCTAGAGCAGGGCATTTTTACTAGATACGCCTTTACGCTTTCAGTCGTCGCTTTAGCGCTTACGGGCGTGTTAGTCGGCATGCACCTTAAGCTTTATGCCGTAATCTT
>NZ_CALHXD010000047.1 GCF_938040115.1 uncultured Campylobacter sp.
CCCACGTAAGAAAACAGGTGCGAGCTCTCGTCGCCGCTCTCTTCGTCTTGATAAAAAGGTATCGTTTGCGAGATAAATTTGCAGGTGCGAGCGCATAAAAAGTCCAAGAGTTCGTCGGCGTAGGCGCGCGATTTTATGCGTAAATTTACGCTGGGTTTTGCGTAGGCGCCGATGTTTGCTACGGTGGTAAAGTATCCGTGCCCGCTACACTGGGCGCACTGCACGTAGCCTGATCCCCCGCATCCGCCGCACCTAACCGTGCCAGATCCCGAGCAGCCGTAGCAGGTATTTGAGCCGCTGCCTCCGCATGATGAACAGCTCTCGTAGCGATACGTCACGTAGGTGCTACCGTCTGAGTTATACTGGGTGTGAGGGCGGTTCACACCGCCGCTGCCTCCGCACGTAGAGCAGCTTTGTCGTCCGCGTCCGCCGCAGCTGGAGCAGGTTTTTTTGCCTCGTCCGCCGCACTCGCCGCATCTCGTCTGCCCGTCGCCGCCGCAGTTGCCGCAGCGCTCGCTCATGCTAAATGGCTTAAAATCGTAATACCTAACCGCGCCGCCTGATTTTGCGACGGCCTCGTTTGCGTTTTGGCGCAGTTCGGCGAGTAAAATTTCGTGCAGATCGGCGCTATCTCTAGCCTGCAGCAAGCACTCTCTGGCGTGATTTTCGTAGCCGCGCGTATCGTCGCCGAAATGTATCTGCTCCTTTGCGCCGCCAGCGATTTTGCTCTCTTCGCGCTTGCCGTAAAACTCCCACGTCACGGTCGCCGTCGCTTCAAAATCAAAAATTTCGTGCGAAATTTCTACCAAGTCCTCAGGCTTAGCTTGGTTGCCGTTTACTAGATTTCGCAGCCCTTTTAAAAACGGCTCGTGTAAACTTAGCTCGTCAAATTCGCTCATTTTAAATCCTAAATTTTATTTTGCGCGTCTAGTCCCGCGCGCTTTTTTATCTCGCTTAAAAACTCCGCTCCGCCGTCGCCAAAAGCCTCGCGCGGCACGGCGTAAAACATGGAGTTTGCGATGATAACGACGACGAAACTACCGACATAGCGGGCGTCGCTGATGACGTTATAAAAATATCTGCCCTCGCCAAATTTGCTCTTTTGCACGAAAAACCCATCCTCTAAGATCACGCTTTTTGGTCCGAATTCGCCGTAGTTTGCTTTATTTATCAGCGCGCGAGTAAGCAGCCAAGGCCGCAGCCCAGTAGCGTAAAGCAGAGTAAAAAACGCGGCCATCCACGATAGGTAGGCTAGATTTTCCACGCCGCTAAAACCGTAATCCCTAAGCAAGTCGCTAAGCTCCCTGAAGTAAAATTTGACGCACAAAAGCGTGATAAAAAACATGCCAAGAGCCGACGCCGTAAAGTCGCATATACGTATGTTTCGCATAAATTTATCGCCCTTATAAACAATCTTGCCCACCTCGCGCGTCATCGCTTTATACTCGGCGCTAGGCTTTATCTCAAATTCGGCTTTTAAATTTGACATTTGCTTCCTTTAAATTTTGATGAGATATTATCAAATTTGGCCTAAATTTACGCTATTTTTAAAATCGCCGCTAAAACGATAATTAAGCCCAAATTTAGTAAAATCGCCGCCAAGACGCGAGGTCGCGTAATACGTTAAAAGGCAAACTATGCAAAACCCAACCGCGTAAATTCCGCTAAATTTAAACCGAGTCAACCAATCAATTTAAATTTAACGGAGAAAACCATGAAAAGACGAGACTTTCTAAAACTAGGCGCGCTGGCGGCAGCTTCGGCGCAGGCAAAACAGTTTGACGCAGCGGCGCAGGCGATATTTGACGAGCAGATGGGGCTTTGCGCGAATAAATTTGGCGCGTTTTACGTAAAAACCATCGGCGGCAGGGTCGTTGGCACAGAGCCATTCGAGGGCGACGCGATGCCAACGGTGCTAAACAACGCCCTAAGCGATCACATCCAAAACGAAACGCGCGTGAAATACCCATACGTGCGCAAAAGCTTCCTGGCAGACCCGTCAAATCCAAAGCCGCAGCTTCGCGGTAAAGAGCCCTTCGTGCGCGTTAGCTGGGACGAGGCGATAAAGCTAAGCGCTAAAATTTTAAAAGAAAACTTCGACAAATACGGCTCGGAGGCCATTTACGGGCAGCTTTATCAGTGGGGTAGCCTAGGAAAAGTCGGCCACTCGCAGCGCACCGCAAAGCGCATGCTAAACGCGCTAGGAGGCTACGTGAGCGAGCTTGGCGGCTACTCATACGGCGCGGCGACGGCGTTTTTGCCTCACGTGACGGGCTC
>NZ_CALHXD010000048.1 GCF_938040115.1 uncultured Campylobacter sp.
CCGTTGTAGTCAAAGACGATATTTTCTACCTTGTCGCCAGGCAGTATCAGCGAGTGCGCGACAGTGATCTTGCCCTCGTCGTGATCTTTTATCACCTGATAGCTTAGAGGCTCGTTTATGAGCTCAAATTTGTTGAAAAACGTCCGTCCCTTGTACTCAATCTTACTTACGATATTATCGCGTTTGATCCAGTAGTGGCTCGTGTTCATTTTGATTAGCGCGGTGTCTATGCTCTGCATCAATAAGTCGCCTTATCATAGATGATAAATTTGCCCGCAAGCTCTTTTAGTTCGGCTTTTACTTTTTCTTGAAGCGCTGCGTTATTGATATCGCTTAGCACGTCGGCGATTTTGTTTGCGATGATCTCAAATTCCGCTTCTTTCATGCCGCGAGCCGTAAGCGCCGGACTTCCGATGCGGATACCGCTTGTAACAAACGGGCTTCTAGTTTCGCCTGGAACCGTATTTTTATTTACCGTTATGCCTGCGTTTCCAAGAGCGATGTCGGCATCTTTACCGCTAAATTCGCGATTTAAAAAGCTCATTAAAACCAGGTGATTATCCGTACCGCCGCTAACTAGGTCAAAGCCACGTTTTACTAAAATTTCGGCTAGCTTTTTGATGTTTGCTTTGACTTGCTTGGCGTAAATTTTCCATTCAGGCGAAAGGTTATGTTTAAAACCTACCGCCTTTGCCGCGATAACGTGAACGAGCGGTCCGCCCTGAATGCCAGGGAAAATAGACGAATTTATCCTTTTAGCGTACTCTTCGTTGTTTGTCATAATGATACCGCCGCGAGGTCCGCGAAGGGTCTTGTGCGTAGTTGAGCTCACCACGTCGCAGTGCGGAAAAGGACTCTGATGCTCGCCAGCTACGACTAGGCCCGCGATGTGCGCCACGTCGGCAAAGAGTATAGCGCCGACGGCGTCAGCTATCTCGCGGAATTTCTTAAATTCGATCTCGCGAGTATATGCGCTCGCGCCGCACACGATCATCTTAGGTTTTACGATTTGCGCGATTTCCATCACTTTGTCGTAGTTTATTCGTCCGTCAAGCTCCACGCCGTAGAAAAAGCTCTGATAAATTTTACCAGAGCTGCTTACTTTTGCGCCGTGAGTTAGGTGTCCGCCATGGCTTAGATCCATGCCTAAAATTTTATCGCCCGGATTTAAAAGCGCGCCGTAAACGCCCTGGTTTGCCTGCGAGCCTGAGTTTGGCTGTACGTTTGCAAATTCGCAACCAAAAAGCTCTTTGCAGCGATCTATCGCTAGCTGCTCGATCTGATCGACGTATTCGCAGCCGCCGTAGTAGCGTTTGCCTGGATAGCCTTCCGCGTATTTATTGGTTAGAACCGAGCCCATTACTTCCATTACTTCAGGATAGGTAAAATTTTCGCTCGCGATCATCTCGAGGTGGTCGCATTGGCGTTTTAATTCCAAATTTACTAAATCAAAAATTTCTTTATCATAACTTTGCAAACTCATTAATTCTCCTTGGTTTCGTTTTTTTGCGGTCTCATCGCCGGGAAAAGCACCACGTCGCGGATGGATTTTTTATTGGTTAGTAGCATCACGAGCCTATCTATACCGATGCCCTGCCCCGCAGTCGGAGGCATCGCGTAGCCAAGAGCCCTCACATAGTCCTCGTCCATCTCGTGAGCTTCATCGTCTCCTGCATTTTTAGCTTCGATTTGTGAAGCGAAGCGGCCGTATTGATCAATCGGATCGTTTAACTCGTTAAAGCCATTTGCTAGCTCGCGCCCTGCGATAAACAGCTCAAATCTCTCCGCGATATTAGGATCTGCATCACTTCTGCGAGAAAGCGGGCTGATCGAAATCGGATAGTCTATGATAAACGTCGGATCGGTTAGCTTGCTTTCTACATAGTTATCAAAAAGCTCGGCTTGCAAATGCCCTAAATCAAGCTTTGCGTTTGCCTCAAAGCCGTCAGCCTTGAGCTTAGCTAAAATTTTATCCTTATCGCCGATGATCGCTTCGTCTAGACCGCCGATTTCTACGAGCGCTTTTTTGTAGCTTATGCGTTTAAACGGCTTGCTAAAATCGATCTGCATACCGTCAAATTCGATGATTTTAGGCATATCTAGTTTATCAAGAAGCACGTTAAATAGCTCCTCGGTTAGCCCCATCAAATCGTGATAAGTATGCCACGCCCAGTAGAACTCAATGCTGGTAAATTCTGGATTGTGCGTTAAGTCCATACCCTCGTTGCGAAAATTTCTATTCATCTCGTAAACGGCATCAAAACCGCCCACGATGAGACGCTTTAGATAAAGCTCGGGTGCGATGCGTAAAAATCTCTCCACGCCAAGCGCATTGTGAAACGTGACGAAAGGCTTAGCGTTAGCACCGCCCGGGATCGGGTGCATCATCGGAGTCTCGACCTCCAAAAAGCCCTTATCCTCGAAAAATCTGCGAATCGTGCTAACGATAACCGAGCGGCGCTTAAAATCAGCTCTGACCTCTGGATTCATTATCATATCTAGGTATCTTTGGCGATATCTAGTCTCTATATCCGTTAGTCCGTGAAATTTCTCCGGAAGCGGTGAAATAGCCTTTGATGCTAAAGTTAGCTCGCTAACGTGCATCGAAAATTCGCCTGTTCGCGTGACGAAGGCATATCCGCGCACGTATATAATGTCGCCTACTTCGATATTTTTCTTTACAACCTTAAACCAGTCCGGATCAAGCGTCTTGTTGCTAAAGTAAATTTGGAGATTGCCGTCCTCATCCTCGATGTTGGCAAATATCGCCTTGCCTGCATCCCTGATGAGCTTAACGCGTCCAGCGAGGCTTACTAGCTGACCTTCTGCGCTCTTTTCTTCGGTGTCTATTATATGTTTAAATTTGAGCCTAAATTTAGTTATATCCATATCGCGGCGCAAAAAATGCGGATATGGATTTACGCCCGCGCTTCTTAACTCATTTGCAGTCTCTAGCCTCTGGATCTCCAGTTGATTTTCAAATATCACTTGCCGCCCTTTGCCTCTTTGGCATTGCACTCTTTGCACACTCCGTAAAGCTGCATCATGTGTCCGGTTAGCTTAAAGCCATGCTCTTTTGCGATATTTGCTTGTCTTTTTTCTATGGTTGCGTCTTCAAATTCGATGATAGTTCCGCATCTGCGGCATATCATATGATCGTGGTGAGGTTTGGTTGCGAGCTCGAATTTTTTACCTTGCGAACCAAAGCTGATAGAGGTTACCATCTCGGCTTCTTCGAGTAAATTTAGCGTCCTATAAACGGTCGCGATGCCGACGTTTAAGTCAGGATAGGTCTCTTTAATGAAAAAATAAAGTCTCTCCGGAGTGAAGTGCTCGTCGTTGTTGTAGAGCGTCTTTAGTAGAACTTCTCGCTGTTGCGTGTATTTTAGCCCGTTGTCTCTCAAAATTTTTTTAAATTTCTCAAGAAGCGCGTCGTATTCTAAATTCTCAATCATCATTTGTACTCCTTAATCGTCGAATTTATCTCTAAATTTGGCCTTTGCTCCTGCATAGAGGCATCAAACGGCGTCTCGATATTTCCCACTCCGCTTGCTATGCCTTTTACATCCACGTTCATTATCCATTTGCCCGTATCCAGCAAGATCGGATACAGCTTACTTCCCCTAAAATACGGCTCTATTTTGTTGTTTAAAACTTGAATATTTGAAATAGTCACTATCAAAACCGCAAAAACTAGGAAAATTTTAGTGCTTCCGATGACAAATCCGCCCATTTTATCCAAAAATCCAAGTCCGCTTAACCCTACTAATCTCGATAAAAATGCGCCGATACCTAAGCAAAGTATCCAGAATACGATAAGCGTCGTTAAAAATCCAGCAAAAAATAAAATAGAATCGCCCTCTATTTTATAAACATTATCGCTTATTAGATGACCGACTCTAATACCGAATCTACTAGCCACGACGATACCGCCGATTAGACCAATGAGGCCAAATATTTCCTTTATCAGTCCGCTTATCACGCCTTTTATACCCAGTATCAAAACCAATGAAACGACGACTACGTCAAATAGAGTAACAAAATCCATTACATACCTAACAATGGTGCGAGTTCTTGCTGATTGGTTGAATATCTCATCGCCATTTCTTTCGTGATTTGATTTGCTCTAATAGCTTTCATTAAGGACTGCGTTTGCGTCATCATGCCGGTTACTTGTTGGTTTAGCTGCATTTGGGAGTAAATTTGATGCACCTTGTTTTCTCGAATAAGGTTTGCGATAGCGTTATTATTTATCAATATCTCATGTATAGCAAGCCGTCCGCTACCGATTTTAGGAAGCAGACTTTGCGATATAACCGCCGTTAGCGAAACCGAAAGCATATTTCGCACCTGCAGCTGCTCGCCGCCCTCAAAACTATCTATAATACGGTTGATAGTCTGAATAGCCGAGTTTGTGTGCAGCGTGCCAAATACCAAGTGGCCAGTCTCTGCTGCCGTAATAGCCGTAGATATCGTTTCTCTATCTCGAAGCTCGCCCACCAAAATAATATCAGGGTCTTCACGAAGTGCGCTTTTGAGCGCCTTGGCATAAGACTTGGTATCCACGCCTACGTTTCTATGAGAAAAAAGACCTTTTTTATTCGTATGTACGAACTCGACAGGATCTTCTACGGTAATAATATGCTTTCTTTCGTTTAAATTTATCTCGTTTAGCATCGCGGCAAGCGTCGTCGATTTACCGCTACCCGTAGGTCCGGTGACCAAAATTAGCCCTTTTTCGCGCTTTACCACTTCTTTAAAAATAGCAGGCGCTCTAAGGTCGTCAAGAGACGGAATATCTGTCGGAATAATACGAAATGCGGCAGCCAAATCGCCGTTCATAGTATAGTAATAGTTGCCCCTAAAACGTCCAACTCCGGGAAGCTCTATTGCGAAGTCAAGCTCTCTATTTTCCTCGAGATCGCTTTTTTGCACGTCGGTTATGAGCGCATAGCAGATATCTTGTATATCGTGCCCTTTTAATACGCCGAGCTCAAGCGGCCTCAAAGTTCCGTCTATTCTGATCTGCGGCTCGCTTCTTGCGACAAGGTGCAAGTCACTGGCCTTATTGTGGACGACCGTTTTTAATAACGTCTCCAAGCTTACGTCTATCTTCTTGGGCTCTAAACTATCATTTTGAGTTTCTTGCCTTATTTGCTCCATATAAAATTTCCTTATTCTATAATTTTCGGCACGACAAAGAAGTGTTCGCTACTCATTGGAGCGTTTTTAAGTATAGTTTCTATCACGTCAGAGCTCACGCTTACGTCTTCTCTTAACGGAGTTCCGCCCTCTCTGGAGCTTACTACCGCTTGAGAAGCACTTAAATCAAGCTCGTCTAGTATACCCGCAAAGCTCAAAATTTCACTGAGTTGACCTTCGATTTCCCTTCGCTTGTCGCTCTCGACTTTAAGCGAACTAAGCTTTTCGAGTTTGGTTAATAAAGTATCGTCTATCCGCATAAAACCTCGTCAAATTTTTAAAATTTCCGCATTATAACACAATTTGCCTTGATTTTTATGCTGTTTTATATTTATTATGCTACAATTACGAACTTTCAATAACTAAAATTTAAGGAACAAACTTGGCCATCAAAGATGATATTGATTCTATAAAGGAAGAGTTAAATACTCAAGAACAATTTTTAGAAAACATAATCAAAAGCGAAAGATTTTTTAAAAAATATAAAAAAATTATCATCGGTGCGCTAGCTTTAGGCGTCATCGGCGCGGCGGGATACTATATAAACGGCGCTTTAAAAGAAAAAGAGTTTAAAGCCGCAAACGCCGCATATGCAAAACTGATACTTAATCCAAAAGACGAGCAAGCAAAGGCTGAACTAAAGCAAAAAGACGCCTCGCTCTACGCGCTTTACGAGTTTAAAAGAGCACTTGATAACAACGACATAAACGCGCTAAAATCGCTAGCAAACGAGCAAATAGATCCGCTTTTAAAAGATATCGTAAAATCCCAGATAAACGAGCCTAGCGGTCAAATTTTGACTTCATATAAGGCCGTTATTAGAGGGTATGAGCTAATGAAAGAAAATAAAATCGACGAAGCAAAAAACGAATTTAAAAAGGTTCCTTTAAATTCTCAGCTTCAATCCATCGTCAAAAATTTAGAACACTATCAAGGAAATGCAAAATGAGAAAATTTCAAGCTATTTTAGCGGCTGCGCTCTGCGTCGCGGTACTCGGCGGATGCAGTACGAAAAGGCAGTATTTCGAACCGACCGATGTGCAAAATGAAAAAATTTCAGAAAACAGGCTGCCGGCTAGCATCGCGACGGCGAGCATAAACGGAGCGGTACTAAAAAACGGTATGGCGATAACTAAAAACGGCCTACTCTCGCCCGAGATAAAGCTGCCAAAGGGCGCAACCTTGTTAAATTCAGCCGACGGTAAATTTATCAGCTCCGATTTGGATGGAAATTTGATCGTTGCAAACAGCTCAAACGAAATTTTATTTCAAAGAAGCTTCAATGAAGCAATCGTTTCAGCCGCTCTAGAAGATAATAAACTAGCCCTTTTAAGCGCGGGCAATGTCATATATCTCATCGACATTGCAACAAACGATACTTTGCTCGAGTTTGAAAGCTCAAACGTCTATGCGCAGGACTCTCGCGTCGCTGCGCCGTTATTTATGAGCTCGCTCGTTATATTTCCTACGCTTGACGGTAAGATCATGATCGCGGATAAAAACCAAGGCCGAATTTTACGTGACGTGGTTGTGAGTAGCGAGCAGTTTTTTAACAACATCATCTCGCTCAACGTCGTAAACGACACGATGATAGCCGCCACCGGCAAACGTATCGTCTCGATAAATCCCGAAAAAACGGTTTATTATAACGGCGAGATCAAAGACATCGTCATAAACGGCGAATATATATATATCTTGCTAAAAGACGGCAAAATCGTGCTTAGCGACTTAAATTTGAAACAAATCAAAGACGTATATTTTAAATTCGCCATCTTTTCAAGCGCCACCGTCTATAACGGCTCGCTTTATATAATGGAAAAAACAGGATATCTCATCAAGACAGATCTAGCGCTCGACAATGCCAAAATTTACGAGCTTTCAGACGAGGTCGAGAGCCAAATTTTCGCTGGCGCGAAAGAATTTTACTACGACGATTACAGTTTAGAGCTTAAATGACGAAACAAGAAATTTATCAAGTTCTGGAAGCCAAAAAGATTATCTTAAAAAATTTAAGCTGGATGGAGCTTGATAAATTTACTAAAAAAAAGACCCTTGCCGCGCTCACGGGCGTTGATATTAATGGCTTTTATACGCTTTTGTTTTTTCGCAGCGCAAAGGCTAGATTTTTAAGCAAAGAATTTGAAGCGATTGATGAAATAGCTA
>NZ_CALHXD010000049.1 GCF_938040115.1 uncultured Campylobacter sp.
CTCTATCCCGCCCTCAACCTCTTTAAAGATACTCGCGATTTCTATATTTTTTACGCTTAAATTTCGCTCGTATGCCTTGACGTCGCGCGATTTTAGCTTCTCTTGCAAAAAGGCGAATTCATACTCGATCTGCCCGCGAGAGACGGCTATTTTGGCTAAATTTCGCTCGTCAAATTCGCCTACTTTTGCCGCGTCAAATTTATACTCGCGAGCGCAGGCGTGCGCATAAACCTCCGCCAGATACGCGTTTATCGCCTCACGTGCGTTTTCATGCGCGTAAAAGCGGTCAAGCTGCGGGTGATTTTTATAGCCTTTAGTAAGCCCAGCCAGCACGTTTTTAGCTAGCAGTGCCTCGCGCCAAAGTGCGACTAACCCCTTTGCATCGAGATATTTAAGGCTTATCGTCCAAAGCCTCATTTGTGCCTTTCATTAAATTTATTGCGGTTTTTGCTAACCAAATTTGGCGCGGTTAAGCCCGCAAATCATCAAATTTTTACCGCAAATTTGATCCGCTTCAAACTTCTCAAAGTTTTTATTTTTTCTTCGCCTTTTTTGCCGCGTTTTTCATGGTTTCCAGCTCCTCGGCTAAAAATTTACCCGTGTAGCTACCCGTTTTTGCGTGATTTTTAGCGACCTCTTTTACGCTGCCCTGCGCGATGATTTTACCGCCCTTTGCACCGCCTTCTGGCCCCATATCGACGATGTAGTCGCAGTTTTTGATGACGTCCATATTGTGCTCAATGACAAAGACCGAGTTGCCAAGATCGACCAGGTGATGCAGCACGCGCACGAGCCTATCGACGTCGGCAAAATGCAGCCCAGTAGTCGGCTCGTCGAGGATATAGAGCGTATTTCCCGTGTCCGAGCGGCTGAGCTCTTTTGCCAGCTTCACCCTCTGTGCCTCGCCGCCGCTTAGCGTCACGGCGTTTTGACCTAGCGTTATGTAGCCTAGACCCACGTCTTGCAGCGTCGTTAGTTTGCTAGCGATTTTAGGCACGGATTTAAAAAACTCCACCGCCTCGTCGATGCTCATATTTAGCACGTCGGCGATACTTTTGCCTTTGTAGAGGATTTCTAGCGTCTGCGCGTTGTAGCGGGTGCCGCCGCACGAGTCGCAAACGACGTTTACGTCGGGCAAAAAGTGCATCTCGATCGTGATCTCGCCCTCGCCTTGGCACTTTTCGCAGCGTCCACCCTTGACGTTAAAGCTAAACCTGCCGATTTTATAGCCTCGCAGTTTGGCTTCTTTAGTCTGCGCAAAAAGCCCTCTGATCTCGTCCATCACGCCCGTGTAGGTGGCTGGATTACTGCGCGGAGTGCGGCCGATCGGGCTTTGATCGAGGTAGATCACTTTGTCTAGATTTTCTAGTCCGCTCAAATTTACCCCAGCGACCTTTTTTACCTTTTTGGCGCGGTTTAGCTGCTCCTGTGCCTCGGGCAAAAGGGTTTGCAGCACGAGCGAGCTTTTACCCGAGCCAGAAACTCCCGTGATACCGACTAAATTTCGCAGCGGAAAGCGAGCGCTTAAATTTGAGATATTATTGATATTTACGTTTGAGATCTCAAGCCACGTGTCGCTTTTGCGGTTTTTTTGGTAGTCGATTTCCTTTTCGCCGTTTATGTAAAGCGCGGTTTGCGTACTTGAGCTTAGCAGGCTTTTCACGTCGCCGGCAAAAACTATCTGCCCGCCGAATTTCCCCGCTCCGGGCCCGATATCCACGACGTAGTCGGCCTCCTCGATCGTCTTTTTATCGTGCTCGACGACGATCACGGAGTTGCCTTTGGCTTGCAAATTTCGCAGGGTTTTGATGAGCTTTAGCGTATCGCGCTCGTGCAGACCGATGCTAGGCTCGTCTAGCACGTACATCACGCCGCTAAGGCCCGATCCGATCTGGCTGGCGATCCTGATACGCTGCGCTTCGCCGCCGCTGATCGTGCGCGCGTCGCGTCCGAGCGATAGATAGCCAAGCCCCACGTCGTAGAGAAAAAACAGCCTCTCGTTTATCTCCTTAAATATCGGCTTTGCGATCGTTTTATCGTATTCGCTAAGGTAGCTAAAATTTGACTCGTCTGAGAAAAACGCGGTGCAGTTTTCGATACTCATATCTAAAATTTCGCCGATACCGCGCCCTGCGACCTTGACGGCTAGGCTTTGAGGCTTTAGCCTGTGTCCGCCGCAGTCGTCGCAGACCTTTTCGCTCATGTATTCGTCAAAATCCTTGTAGTCTTTTAGCAGTCCGTGCGTGATTTTTAGCGCGCCTTCAAATTTGCGCAGCAGCTTGTTTTTCTTCCAGAAAAACTCGACCTCTTTTACGTTGCCGTAGAGCACGAGGCGCTTTTCATCCTCGCTAAGCTCGCAGTAAGGGCGCTTGACGTCGATGCCGTTTTGCTCGCAAAAAGCTAGTAAAAATTTATAATAATAACTCATGTTGTAGCCGTAAAGCAGCTTTATCGCGCCGCCTTCGATGCTTTTTTCCTCGTCGATCACTTTGGTTAGATCCAGGCTATATCTGATACCAAGGCCGTCGCACCTCTCGCACGCGCCTTTTGGGGAGTTGAAGCTAAAGCTAAGCGGCTCAAGCGGCGTAAATGAAATTTTACAATCAAAGCACGCCGAGTGCTCGCTGTAGTGGATGAAACTCTCTTTTAGCCCGAGTTCTTCGGCATTTGCGATCTCGATCTCGACCTCGCCGTAGCTCTCGCCGAGCGCTTTTTCTACGTCTTGGGCTAGGCGCTGCGCGTTATCGGCGTCTATAACGATGCGGTCTACGATGAGCTTTATCGTGTGTTTTTTGGTTTTAGCTAGCTCGATCTCCTCGTCTAATCTCACCTGCACGCCGTCTATCTGAGCTCTCACGTAGCCTTTGCCGCGTAAATTTTCGATCAGGTCCGCCCACGTGCCCTTTTTCTCGCGCACTAGCGGAGCGTAGATGACGACTTTGGCGCCCTGGGGCAACTTTTGGATCTCGTTTATGATGTCGCTAGCCGACATTTTAGAGATCGGTTTGCCGCACTTGTGGCAGTGCTGGATACCGATACGAGCATAAAGAAGGCGCAGATAGTCATAAATTTCCGTTATCGTGCCCACAGTCGATCGCGGGTTTTTGGACGTGGTTTTTTGATCTATCGCGATGGCGGGCGTGAGACCTTCGATCTTATCTACGTCGGGCTTGCCTACGCGGTCTAGAAACTGTCTGGCGTAGCTACTAAGGCTCTCCATATATCTGCGCTGCCCCTCGGCGTAAAGCGTGTCAAACGCTAGCGTGCTCTTGCCGCTGCCGCTAAGTCCGGTGAAAACTACGAGCTTGTTTTTTGGGATTTCGAGGTTTAAATTTTTCAGGTTGTGCTCGCGCGCGCCCGTGATTTTTATGGTGTCGTTTGCGTTCATTTTCGCTTCCGTGATTTTAAATTTTTAACCCGTCATTATACCCAAAATCGCTTTAACTAAAATCGTTGTTACTTTTATCAACACTTTAGTAAAAAATCAATTTTAAAGTAAAAGAATTTTTTAAGCTATAAGCTTTTTGGATGTATTATAAATTATCCCAAGCATAGGAGTTATCATGGCAAATCCAAACATTCCTATAGACAGAAGAACAAACCGAGTCGAGCTCATCGGGCTGGTGCTAGGCGTTTTGCTAGCGATTTGGGTTTATAAAATTTTCCCCGCAAACGCAGGAGACATCGCCCTAGCGGCGGCCAAGGGCAAAAAGCTGCACGTAGAAGCTATGCCAGTCGTCGCCGCGGTAGCCGCGCTGATGGCGGCGTGGTGGATGACCGAGGCCATCGCCCTGCCCGCAACCGCACTGGTACCGATGGTGGCTTTTCCGGTGCTTGGCGTCGATGCGTTTAAGGTTGTCGCGGCGCCGTATGCTTCGGACACGATCTATCTTTTTATGGGCGGCTTTGTGCTAGCCCTTGCTATGCAAAGGTGGAATCTGCACACCAGAATCGCCCTTGCTATCGTGCTTTTAGTAGGCACGAGCCCGAGACGGCTGGTGGCGGGGTTTATGGTGGCGACGGGGTTTTTATCCATGTGGGTGAGCAACACCGCAACCGCGATAATGATGCTACCTGTGGGCCTTAGCGTACTACACCTAGTCGGGCGCCTAACGACACAGAAGTGGACGTTTACGGCGATCGAGGACGTGGCAAATTTGGACGAAATTTCACGCAAAGGCGTGCAAGGCGGCTTTATGAATACGGTATTTCACAAAGGCCGCGACATCGCAAAAGAGATAAAAGAAAAAACGAGCACTTTTAGCTCAAATTTCGGTATCTCGCTGATGCTAGGCATCGCCTACGCCGCCTCGATCGGCTCAGTGGGCACCATTATCGGCACTCCGCCAAACGCTCTGTTAGTCGCATACATGAAAAACGAATTTGGCATCGAGATCGGCTTTTTTGAGTGGATGTTAGTCGGCGTACCGCTTAGCGTCGTTATGCTTGCGGCGTGCTGGTTTTTGCTCACCTACGTACTCTTTAAGCCAGAAATCGGCGAGATACCAAACGGCAAAAAAGTGATCCAAGACGAGCTAGATAAACTAGGACCCATAACCACGCCAGAAAAGCTTGTCGGAGTCATCTTTATAGCAGCGGCTACATGCTGGATATCGTTAGGTTTTATCCTAAAGTCTTTTGACGTAAAAATCGCCAGCCTAGACGCCATAATCGCCATGAGTACGGCGATTTTGCTATTTATCGTGCCCGCAAACAAAAGCGGCGAGCGTCTCATCGACTGGGACAGCGCCAAAAAGCTGCCGTGGGATATCCTCATACTCTTTGGCGGCGGTTTGTCGCTATCAGCGCAGTTTAGCAGTAGTGGGCTGTCGCTTTGGATCGGACATCAGGTCTCGGCACTCGGCACACTGCCTATCGCGGCAATCATCATGGCCGTCGTAACGCTCGTCATTTTCCTCACCGAGATCACGTCAAACACCGCTACCGCAGCGGCCTTTTTGCCCGTCATCGCAGGCGTTAGCGCGGGGCTTGGCTATACCGGCGCAAACGTGATGCTATTTACGATCCCGGTCGCTATGGCGGCTACGTTTGCATTTATGCTGCCCGTCGCCACGCCGCCAAACGCCATCGCATACGGCTCTGGCTACGTAAAAATCAGCTCGATGATAAAGGCCGGAATCTGGCTAAATATCATCGGTATTTTTCTCATCACGGCGACCGTCGTCTTTATCGCTTCGGCCGTTTTCGGACTTAAATTTTAATCAAATTCGGGCTGTTGCGACCGCCCGAATTTACCCTTATTTAATAGGCGTTGCTGTATCATCGTAAAAATATTTTAACCTAAGGCTACAAAATGAACAACATCCAAAAATCCTACGACGAGCTTCCATATATCTCGGCTGCCTTCCCCGGCACTTCGCCTGCGCGGCTTGAGGCTTTGGCTTCGTTTTTATCGCTAACTCCGCCGCCGTCCAAAACAGCTAAAGTGCTAGAAATCGGTTGCAGCTACGGCGGAAATTTATTTCCTTTTGCTATCGCAAATCCGCAGGCAAAGGTACTAGGCATAGACCTAAGCGAAGTGCAGATAAATAAAGCCAAAGAGCTAGCCGCACAAATGCGCGTGGATAATATCGAATTTAAAGCAAAAGATATCTGCGATTTTACGGATGCGGACGTGAGAGATTACGGCAAATTTGACTACATCATCTGCCACGGCGTTTATAGTTGGGTGCCCGATATGGTAAAGGACGCGATCCTAAAAACCATCAAGCGATTTTTGAGCCCAAACGGCGTGGCGTACGTGAGCTACAACGTCTACCCGGGCTGGAAGATCAAAGATACGATCAGGGATTGTCTGATTTTTGGCACCAAGGATATAAAAGGAGAAGCTGCAAAAGTAGCCAAAGCAAGGGAACTTTTAAAGGTGCTTGGAGAATACGCCAAATTTTGCCAAAAAGACGGTAATGCGAGTCAAATTTTCGTAAATTTCGAAAGTCTGAAATTTCATATTGATTATATTCTAACGATGAACGACTCATACATAGCGCACGAGTATTTGGAGGCTTTTAATAATCCGATTTATTTTAAAGATTTTGCGGACAGTTTAGAAAAAAACGATCTCGCCTATCTTGCCGAGGTCGGGCTTGAGGACGTTTTTCAGTCAAATTTGGGACTGGAAGAGTTTGACTCGTATATAGACGCAAATTTCAGCTCGCGTATCGAAAAAGAGCAGATGCTTGATTTTTTAACCAATAATATTTTCAGACGCAGTATGATAGTGCACAAAGAGCTCGTTCCAAACGACTTTAGCGTAAATATCGGCGTGGACGAACTTTGCAAGCTGCATATATCGGCAGACTTTAGCAAAACGAAAAACGGCTACCTAAACATCAAAAATATCGCGATGAAGCCTGAGTACGACTGGCTTTATCAAGTCTTTAACGACGTATGCCCAGCAAGCGTAAATTTCGCCGATGTCGCAGCGCTTTTAAAAGATGACGAAAACGCCGTAAAATCGGCATACTTCGGCTTTATGGAAATTTTAGCCGTAGACTGCGCCAAGCTAACGACCTACGAGCGTCCGAAAATTGCTTATGAAGTTGGCAAGAGTCGCCTAAAAGAGCGAGCGCGTGGGTATTTTGAGTATTTCAGCGCCGCAGACGAACCCGTGATAAAGATCGCCGACGAACTAAACGTACCGGCAAATTTTTCACAGTTTGACGCATTTATCGCGCTTAAATTTAACGGCGAAAACTCGCTCGAAAATATCGTAAAACAAACGGTAAAATTTGCACGCGAAAGGAATCTGGAGTTTACCGGCAAAAACAGTGAAACGATAAAAACCGTCAGCAAAAACGAATACCAAAAGGCGGCCGAAGAGTACGTAAAGGATCTCGAGCTAAAACTAAGCGACGGCGGATTTTTAGAAAATTTCTGATTTTTCTTGGGAGCGAGTGCGATAAATTTAGCTCGCTCCCATGCTTTCCATAAATTTAACCATATTGTCTTAAATTTGCAAGGCGCATTTCGACTACTAAATTTGACAATTTTGTTTAAACGGATGCGGTCAAATTTAAGCAAAAAGCTTATTTATCATTATAATTAACGTCGTACAGATGAGCGCAAGTAAACATCTTTTTTGGACGGTGCGGTCGATCTTTTGCGCCAAGGCTACGCCAAATCTCACACTTATAAGCGAGCCGATACCGACTAAAACGCCGACCTCGTACTGCACGAGCCCTTGCGAGGCGAGGCTGATAAAGCCCGAAATCGACGAAAATATCACAAAAAACAGTCCCGTGCTGATCGCCTTTTTTATGTCGTAGTTTAAGAAATTTATCAAAACCGGCATGATTATGACCGAGCCGCCGATACCCACGCTAATCGCTACTATACCAACAAAAAGCCCGACGAAAAAAAGCGGAACGAGAGAGGGATTGTGCGCGCCTTTTGGCTCAGGATTTTTAAAAAACAGCTTAATAACGTTAAAAGTTTGAATGCAGATAAGCGTAAGAAGCAAAAATTTAGATGGTACGCTCGCCACTATAAATCCGCTCGCGCTCGCCCCGCAAAAGCCGCCGATACCTAGCACCAAAGCAGGCTTTAGATCGACGTTTTTGTTTTTTATATTTAAAAGCGAGCCGTAAACAGAGCTAAACACCATCTGAAGGACGCTCACGCCGATTGCGTATTTGACGTCAAAGCCCAAAAATACGAGTATCGGCACGGCCGCCGCGCCGCCTCCGATGCCCAAAAAACCAGACAAAAAGCCGACAAAAAGTCCCAAACACACGTAGCCGATCGATGCAACCGATAAAATTTCCATAATCTCGCCTTAAAGTAAAATCCGATTTTAGCCGTTTTTGGGTAAAATTAATTTTAAAATTTAAAAAAGGAAAATTATTGAAAAGATTGTTTTTGATGATTTTTGCGGGGTTAAATTTGGCCTTTGCCGGCGTCACGGCAGGTCAAAGCGAGCTAGAGCTAGAAGCCGCGGTTAAGAGATTTCAAAGACTGCTTGATATGAAGGATATTAGCGAATTTGCCGTAGTGCCTCATCACGTTTTCGCCGCGCAAACGGGAGTAAATTTGACGCCGTCGGTCACTGTGATTTTCGGCGCGCCGGGCGTACTTGCGCCGTTAATAGAGTGCGAGCCAAGCCTCGCGCTGGAGCTTCCGTTTAAGTTTTTATTTCAAAAAAGAGAGGGCAAAACGGTCGTGAGCTTTGAGGATATAAAAAGCATCGCGGCCAGATACGGCGTTTCGGGTTGCCCCGCCCTAGACGCGGCGCAAAGGCTAGAGCGCGAGCTTTTTGACGCCGCCGTCAAATGAAAATTAAGCTTAATTTTTATATAATCGACGCTCATTAAAGGATGTTTTATGTTACTTTTGAGCCCAGTTTTTTATTACGAAAAGATCCGCGAGAGATTTGCTAACTCCTACCTCGCCGAGGACACGACGCAGACCATAGTCGGCATCGACTGCGAGTACATTAGCAGCGAACAGACCGATTTTGCGGGACTTAAGAGCTATTTTAAAGCTCAAAAATCGGGCGCCCCTTTTGCGGGACTGTTTGGAGTGCTAGGCTACGGCGGGATAAAATATTTTGAAAAGATCCCCGAATTTAACGCGTCCCAGTACGATTTCCCCGACTTTTTCTATGCTAACGCCCGCGCCTACCTGCACTTTGATAAAAATAGCAAAATTTACAGCTTTTACGGCGACCGCGAGCGGTATTATGATTTCCTCGTTAAATTTAGCGCAGACGACGAAGCGGCCGCCAAGGAACAGCGTGCAAAAAGACAGAGCAAATATAAAATTTTAACCGATTTAGACGGCGAAAAAGAGCATTTCCTGAGTATCGCCGAACGCGCCAAAGAGTATCTAAAAAGCGGCGACGTCTTTCAAGTCGTACTAAGCGAACAGCTAAAACTAGCCTCGGATATGGATAGTCTTGACTTTTACCGAGCGCTGAGCGAGGCAAATCCGAGCCCTTATATGTTTCACTTCCCGACCCCGTACGGCGACGTCGCGGGCTCTAGCCCAGAGCTAGTCTGCGAGATCAAAGAGGGCAAAATCTACGTCGCGCCCATAGCCGGCACGCGCGGACGCGGCAGGGACGCGATGGAGGACGCTGCGCTCGAGCGCGAACTGCTAAGCGACGAAAAAGAGCTAGCCGAGCACAAAATGCTCATCGACCTCGCTCGCAACGACATCGGCCGCGTCAGCAAGCCAAAAAGCGTCGCAGTCAAAAACGCCATGCGCATCGTGCGCTACGAGAGCGTGATGCACATAGTCTCCGACGTCTACGGCGCGAAGGCGGACGATCTGGATGCATTTGACGCGGTCGGCAGCATCTTCCCCGCAGGTACGCTCAGCGGCACGCCCAAGATCCGCGCCATGGAGATCATCGCCGAGCTTGAGCCCTATAGGCGCAACGCCTACGGCGGCGGCATCGGATTTTTCCACTTTAACGGCGACGCGCAAATGGCGATTTTAATTAGAAGCGCGATATTTGTGCGTAAATTTGACGGCAAATTTGACGCTAGCGGGCATGACCCGCACCTTGACGGCGCAAACGAGTCAAATTTAAAAAGCGGAGAGCTCGGGGAAAATTTCGCCGAAATTTTCGTGCAGGCGGGAGCCGGCATCGTGATAGATAGCGTTCCCGAATACGAATATAAAGAGATTTGCAAAAAACGCGCCTCGGTGCTAAATGTATTTGCGAAAAATGCAATGGAAATTTGAGAAATTTGACCTGCACGTAGTGCAGCAACCTCTCACGTGCAGTGGGGTTAGAGAGGGCTTGGGAGAGGGTCTGCCTCCGACAGTTACGAGCGCAAAACGCGAAGTAAAGGAAGGCGACGCTCTACTTCACTTTGTTTGTAGCTGCAAGCAGACCGTAAGTAGAACCTCTTCCTCTCCCAAAAATTCAGTTTTACAGAAAGTAAGTTTTTCAAATTTTGATATTTTCAAGATGCGGGTCTCGGTGGGTAAAATTTGCAAATTTGACTTCAAATTTGAAAGTAAAAAGTTAAGACGAAGTATCGTGAGATGATTTTTGGGGTTTTGAAGTTAAAATTTGACGAAGATAAGGCATATAGCCTATCGAGTCAAATTTTAACGAAATCCGCAAAAAGCGCTCGCGAGACAAGCCCCAGCAAGTCAAATTTATCAAAGAATAAAAAACCTTAGGTTATAATCCCCCATTTACAAAGGACTTTCTTGCAGGCAAACGGGCTAAATATCCTCATCGCGCTAGCTTTTATCATCTTTACGTCGCCGTATTTTTCTAAAATTTTACGCATCCCTATCGCGCCGGTGGAGATTATTTTGGGTTCGGTAGCCGGGTATTTGGGCTTTATCGGGCACAACGAGATGTTTAAAATCGTGAGCGAAGTCGGCTTTTTCTACCTCATGTTTTTAGCGGGCACGGAGGTCGATCTCAAGCTATTTTTCACGATAGATAAAAAGATCCTAAAAACGGGCGTCGTCTATCTGGCGATACTCTACCTACTCTCGGCGCTGCTGACGTTTTCGTTTGATCTAAACCGCCTTTTTATCCTCATCATGCCGCTGATGGCCGTGGGTATGATATTTACGCTGTTTAAGGAGTACGGCAAAAACGAGGCGTGGCTAAATATCGGCATGCTCATCGGCTCGATCGGCGAGGTCGTGAGCATCACGCTACTAACCTTCGTCGGCGCGTATATGAAATTTGGCGCGGGTAGCGAGCTGGCGTTTTCGATCATATATTTGAGCGGATTTTTAGCCGCGGCGGTGATCGGGTACAAGACGCTAAACGTGCTGTTTTGGTGGTATCCGCAGCTACGCGTCATCCTGATGCCCCACTACGACAACTCCGAAAAAGACATCCGCCTGTGTATGGCGCTGTTTTTTGGCATCATCGCGCTTATGCTTTATTTAAATTTAGAGATAGCTTTCGGCGCGTTTGTGGCGGGGACCTTTATCGCGACATTTTTCGATCACAAAAAAGACCTTCCGCACAAGCTTGCTAGCTTTGGCTTTGGCTTTTTGGTGCCGACATTTTTCGTGCATATCGGCTCGACGTTTAAGCTTAACGCCTTTATGATAGACGGAGTCGTGCGCGACGCGGCGCTGATAACTGGCGTCATGATAGGCTTTAGGCTAGCGGCTAGCACGGTGTTTTTAAACATCCTAGGGCTAAAAAATACCGTCCTTTTTGCGCTATCACACTCGATGCCGCTAACGCTTCTTATCGCGGTTGCTACCATAGCCTACAAATCAGGTGGTATAAATGAAAATTTTTACTTCTCTTTCATACTAGCGAGCCTAACTCAGGCTATAATAGTAACGATTTGTATCAAAATTCTAATGAGCTACGAAAATAAAAATTTGCAAAAGGAGCCAAAATGAGCGATACGGTTACGTTAACAGACAACAGAAACGGCAAAAGCTACGACTTTCCGATACTGCACGGTACGATGGGGCCCGACGTCATCGATATCTCGACCTTTTTTAGCGATACGGGGATGTTTACGTTTGACCGCGGATATACCTCGACGGCGATGTGCCGCTCTAGCATCACTTATATCGACGGGCTAAAAGGCGAGCTGATGTACCGCGGCTACGATATCGCGTATCTAGCGGAAAACAAAACCTTCATCGACGTGGCGTATCTGCTGCTAAATAAAGAGCTACCGAACAAAAAGCAATACGACGAATTTAAACTCGAGCTCAAAAAGCGCAGTTTCATCCACGAGGGCATGATGAAGCTCTTTGACGCCTTTCCGGATAAGGCGCACCCGATGGCGATCCTGCAGGCGGCAGTAGCGGCGCTCTCGGCCTTTTACTCCGATCACCTAAATATGGACAAGCCGGAGGAGTACCACGAGATGGCGATGCGAATAATCGCCAAAATCCCGACCATCGCGGCGTTTTCTTATAGATTTTCGCGCGGACTGCCGATCATTTATCCAAATTTAGACCGCGGCTTTACGGAAAATTTCCTCTACATGATGAGGAGCTACCCGTACGAGCACGTAAATTTGCGCCCGATCGAGGTCAAGGCGCTAGATACGGTCTTTATGCTGCACGCCGATCACGAGCAAAACGCCTCCACGACGACCGTACGCACGGTAGGCTCGACGCACGCGCACCCGTACGCGTGTATCGCCGCAGGTATCGGAGCGCTATGGGGCTGGGCTCACGGTGGCGCAAACGAAGGCGTCATCCGCCAGCTAGAGCAGATCGGCTCGGTCGAAAACGTCGATAAATACATCGCCCGCGCCAAGGACAAAAACGATCCGTTTAGGCTGATGGGCTTTGGTCACCGCGTGTATAAAAACTTCGATCCGCGCGCCAAGGTGCTAAAATCTATGTGCGACCAGCTGTTTGACGAGATCGGCATAAACACCGAGCTTCTAAAAATCGCCAAAAAGATCGAGGAGATCGCGCTAAACGACGAATATTTCATCTCGCGCAACCTCTACCCGAACGTCGATTTTTACTCGGGACTGATTTTAAAAGCCCTTAGCATACCAAACGATATGTTTGCGGTTATTTTCGTCATCGGCAGGATCCCGGGCTGGATCAGCCAGTGGATAGAGCTAAAAGAACAGGAGAGTATCAAGATAGTCCGTCCAAGACAACTGTACGTGGGCGAGACAAACAGAACGCCGAAATAATTTTAAATTTGGCGGCTTGTCTTTTTCCGCCATACGTCGCCTTAACTATTTAAGTTAAAGTAAAATTTATATTTTCAAAGTGCGGGTCTGGGCAACTCAAATTCGCAAATTTGACTTTAAATTTGAACACAAAACGACAAGGCGAAGTATTTTGAGGTGATTTTTGGGGTTGTGCAGCGAAAATTTTGCGTAGGCTAGACATGTAGTCTGCCGAGCAAAATTTTGGCAAACTCCACAAAAAGCGCTCAAAAGACGAGCCGCTAAAAAAGAAACCAAAATGCAAAATTTAAACGAATTATTAAACCTAGCCAAGCTTGCGGCCATAAAAGCAGGCGACGAGATAATGAAATTTTACGCCCACAAGGGCTTTGACGACGATATTTTAGCAGCTCGTTCGACTTTACCAGAAAGCGCACGCAGCCAAAACAGCCGGGATTTCGAGGTAAATTTAAAAACCGATCATTCGCCCGTGACCTCAGCCGATCTTGCGGCAAACGCTGCCATATTTGAAACGCTAAAAAGCTCGCAAATCCAAATTTGCTCGGAGGAAAAGATTTTGGTCGAGAGCACGAGGACGTTTTGGCTCATCGATCCGCTAGACGGCACGAAGGATTTTATCGAGGGCAGCGGCGAGTTTTGCGTCTGCATCGCGCTCATAGAAGACGGTCGCCCGATTCTTGGCGTCATCTACGTGCCCGTTACCGGCGAAATTTATAGCGCGGCAAAGGGCGGACGAACGCAAAAAGAGCTTTATAAAAACGGCGCGTTTATCCCGCAAACTCTAGCCGCAAAAGAGCATGCACCGCAAACGATAATCAGCGGCAAACGCGGCAAAAACGTAACGGCCGGCAAGCTCGCAAGCGCGCTAAATTTGGACATCGCTCGACTAAGCTCGGCGATCAAATACTGCCGCATCGCCGAAAATCTCGCGGGTGCCTATATGCGCTACTCGCCAAGCTCCATCTGGGACAACGCCGCGGGCGAGATGATCGCTGCGGGCGCGGGCGCAAAGATGATCGATCTAGCGACGCTAAAAGCGCCGATCTACGACGCAGCCTCGCTAAAAAATAACGAGTTTATCGTCATCGCAAAGGATTTTTTAGGCCGCAAGGATGAAATTTTACGAGCGATAAAAGAGCTAAATTTATAAACCAAAAGGCGACTCGCCGCATTTCAAATTTAAACGGCTGAAGTAAGTACATTGTATAGCAACGCCGAATTTAAGACCTGCTAGACGAGAATCGATAAATTTCATTTAAAATTTAGCTAAAATCGTAGTCAAATTTCAAGACCTAAGTCGCCAAACGTTTAAAGGAAACAATTGTTAAAAATCATAAAATCAGTTCTTAGCGTCATTTTCCAGGCTAGAATTTTATTTATCCTTTTTTACTTTTGCGCCTTCGTTACTTTTGCACCCATGGCGTCTATCTTGGGTGCGCAGACGAGCCAAATGACGTTTTCTGCGCTATTTAACCCGCTTATGATACTATCTTGCGCATTGCTTGCCGTTTATATCGGCTTTAGGATCGCAGCATATAAAAATCACGGCATAGATTGCAAAATGGACGCCGTATTTTTCATCGCTTTGAGCTGGATATTTTTTATGCTGTTTTGCTTGGCGGCGTTTTTTGCGACCATTTTATTTTTGGAGGATTTTAGAGGTTTGCCGCCGCGAGAATTTTGCTCGCTACTTTTGGTGATGGCGATTTTTGCAGCATGGCGCACACTTAAGAGCTCGGAATACAAATTAAGCATATTTTACGAGCGAAAAGCCGGCGCAAAAATAAACATAGACAAAATCTTAATTTATTCAGTCTTAGCGTTTGCGGCGATTGTCGCGGTATTTTTTTAGCGAAACGATTTTAGATTCTATAAATTTGGCGCTTTTAACTCATCACGCCAAATTTAGATTTGCCGTGCTTTATGCTCGCCCGCTCGCAACAGCGCCACAAAAAGCTAAATTTGGGGTAATAATCGCCAAATTTGAGCTAAAAAGCAATTTTCGGCCAAAAGCCGAATCTAAATCCTCGTTAGCTCGCTTCTAGGACTAGCCTGCAGATCAAGCCCCGCAAACTCGCCGCGCAGGTACTTTTCACGTCCCGCGCGTGCGACCATCGCGGCGTTATCGGAGCAAAACTCCAGCGGCGCACAGATGAGCTCGCAGCCGTATTTATCGCATAGAGCCTTTAGACGAGAGCGCAAATTTAGATTCGCGCTCGCTCCGCCCACGACGCCGAATCGCTCAAATTTACGCTGGGCAAAGATCTTTTCTAGCTTGTTTAAAATGTGCTTGCAAGCCGTATTTTCAAAGGCAAAGCAGATATCCGCGATCTCCTGTGCGCCCAGATTACCGCTTTCGGCGAGCTTTTCGGTTTCGACGCGAACCTGATTTTTGAGCCCCGAGAAGCTATACGCCGTGCGCGCGTCGCCAAGTAGCGGCACGGTAAATTTAAACCTCTCGTGCCCGCTTTTTGCCGCCTTTTCGACCGCTACGCCGCCGGGGTAGCCGAGCCCCAGCATCTTTGCGACCTTGTCAAAGCTCTCGCCGAAGCTATCGTCCATCGTCGCAGCTAGCACGCTCACGGCCCCGTCCACGCCGATATCTAGCACCATCGTATGCCCGCCGCTAACTAGCAGCACGCCCGCGGGTAGCCGCGCCTCCTGCGACAAAAATAGCGAATAAACGTGCCCGGCGAGGTGATTTACCGCGATCAGCGGCACGCGCAGCGACGAGGCGAGCGCCTTTGCCATCGCGACGCCACCAACTAGGCTCACGGAGAGCCCCGGCTCATTTGTGACGGCGACGGCTTTTACGCGGGGTAGTTCTGCTTTGATCTGCTCCAAAATTTTAGGCAGCGCAGCCGTATGCAAGCGCGCGGCTAGCTCCGGCACCACTCCGCCAAACGCGCAGTGCTCGGCATCTTGCGAGATTTTTTTGTGAAATTTTAGCTCCAGCGTCTCGATGTCTAGTAGTGCTACCGAGCTATCGTCGCAACTGCTTTCTATACCCAAAATCAGCCCGCCAGCACTGCTATTTCGTAAATTTTCGCTCATTTTGTAAATTTTCCTTTTTTAGCGCATTTTACCGCTTTTTGCTTTCGCGGTTATAAATTCGACTCGCTTTTTGGCAATAGCGGCAAAATACACGCGCAAATCGCTTGCCGTAAATTTGCGACGAAACCGAATTTGAATAAATTTGAATCCAAATTTGACGCACCGAGACCAGCACCTTTAAGGTACTAAATTTGGTTTTGTGCATTAGCTTTTTGCGCAAATCAGCCTTTCTTGTTAAGGGGGAAGGGGCTTGAATTACGCTCTGCTTTGCAGTTGCGAGGCAAAGCCGAAGCAAAAGAGCTCCTTTTATATCCGCCTTTCTCTTTTTTAGGGAGAGGAAGGGGTTCTACTTACGAAGCGTCGCCCCTTCCTCTCCCAAACCCTCTCTAACCCCACTGCACGTTCAAGGGGTGCGATAGCGCTTACGCGCCGCACGTTTTTAAATTCACGTTTTCAAGATGCGGGTCTCGGTGAGTAAAAATTTGAAGTTAAATTT
>NZ_CALHXD010000050.1 GCF_938040115.1 uncultured Campylobacter sp.
TAATGAGACTTAAAAACTGCTTGGTGTAGATGTCTGGCTTACCGAATCTATCCTCGATCTCGCCCTCTATCTCATAAACCTCGGCCACCTCCTTGCACTTGCTAAGCCGCCTATAAAGCTCCAAACGCAGTCTATCCTCGCCGATAAACTCCGAGTTTAAAAATGCATTAATGCTGAGTTTCAGATCGATTTTCGCACTCTCAAAACTCTCTTTATTTAGCAGTTTATTTATCTCTTCTTCGAGCATTTTGATGTAGAGCGAGTAGCCGATCGCCTCGATATGGCCGCTTTGAGCTTCGCCGACGAGATTGCCGCCGCCTCTGATTTCTAGATCGTGATAGGCTAGCACGCTGCCTGAGCCCAAAAACGAATTACTCTCAAGTGCGACTAGGCGTTTTAGCGCGTCCTCGCTTAGGGCGTTTTTGTCTTCGACCAGGAAGTAGCAATACGCCTGCTTGTCGCTCCTGCCGACGCGTCCGCGTAGCTGATGCAGGTCTGCGATACCGAATTTATTCGCGCCCTCGATGATGATGGTGTTTACGTTTGGCAGATGGATACCGCTTTCTACGATGCTGGTGCTTAGCAGCACGTCGTATTCGCCGTTTTCAAACTTCATCATCTCCTCTTCGGTCGTTTTAGCGTCAATCTTGGAGTGTAGCATGAGGATGCGTAAATTTGGCATGATGTCTAAAATTTGCTTTTTTGCCTGAGGCATCGTGGCGATGTGGTTGTGGATATAAAAAATTTGCCCGCCGCGGCGCAGTTCGCGCATGATGGCCTCTTTTACCGCCTTTTCGTCCCACTCGCGCACGCTGGTTCGCACGTCTAGGCGCGAGCTTGGCGGAGTTTGTAGCACCGAGTAGCCCTTGACGCTTGAAAGCGCCATATTTAGGCTGCGCGGTATCGGCGTCGCGCTCATAGATAGCACGTGCGAGGCGCTTGAGATCTCTTTTAGTTTTTCTTTTTGCTTGACGCCGAATTTATGCTCCTCGTCGATGATGATGAGGCCTAAATTTGAGGGCTTAACCGACAAAAGTGAGTGCGTACCCACGCAAACGCAAGGCTGCCCGGCCTCTAGCGCCTTAACCGCGGCCGCTTTTTCCCTCGCGCTTGTGAAACGGTCGAGTTTAAAGACGCTAACGTCAAATTTGCCCAGCCTCTCTTTTAGGCTTTTAAAATGTTGCGAGCTAAGAAGCGTCGTCGGCACGAAAAATAGCGCTTGAAAGCCCGATTTCACGCATTTAAATATCGCGTTCATAGCAACTTCCGTTTTACCAAATCCCACGTCGCCGCTAAGCAACCTATCCATCACCTTGCCGCTTTTTAGGTCGTTTGCTATGTCGCTTGAGGCGCGCTCCTGATCTCTCGTGTAGGCAAAGCCCGCGTTTTGCAAGAAATTTAGATACTCCGCATCGTCCTTTTCGATGATTTCGCCGCGGATTAGTTCGCGCTGGGCGGCTAGTGAAATAATCTTTGACGCGATTACAAAAAGCTTGGCTCTAACTTTTTCTTTTATCTTGGCGAAATTTGCCTTGCCTAGACGGTCTAAAACCGCGATACTGCCGCTACCCGCGACGTATCTGTCGATCAAATTTAAGTGCTCGACTGGCAAAAGCAACTTGTCCTCGTTTTGATAAACGATCACGACAAACTCGCGTGTCCTGCCGAGCACGGTTAGCTTTTCAAGCCCCGTAAATTTGCCGATGCCGTACTCCTCATGCACGACGTAGTCGCCGGCTTTTAGCTCGTCGATGACTAGACTCGGTTTTTTGGCGCGCTTTTTCTTTTCAAATTTATTTAACGAGACGATGATCTCGCTTAATGAAACCAAATTTAACGCCGCTTCGGTTTGCACGAACTCCACGTTTTGATATTCGCTTAAATTTAATGCGTTAAAAAGTCCCTCGTTACGCGCTAAAACCTTGATTTTTTTATTTTTATTAAGCTCGAAAAAATCGGCGTTTGGAGTTACGCTTAAATCTTTATAAACTTTAGCCGCGGGCAAGACGGGCAAATTTGCCACCTCGCCTAGATCCCGCTCAAAGCCGTCAAATTTTTTCGTTAAAACCGTTTTAAATTCGCGCGTATAGTCGATAAAACCGTCTATCGCCCAAAATCCGAGCGTCTTTAGGTCGCTGATTAGCGCGTCCGTTTGCATATCTTTTATTTTTTCTGACGTTTTTTCAAACTCAGCCTCGCCCAGAGCCGCGATAAAAGGCGAAATTTCAACGCTTTTTAGCTCGGTTTTGTTTGAAATTTGCGTTTGCGTGCTGTAGTGCCTGATGCTCTCTATCTCATCGTCAAAAAGCAAAATGCGGTTTGGCTCCTGCGCGCCGACGCAAAAAACGTCAATGATCTCGCCGCGAACGCAAAACTCGCCCTCGCTCTCCACGATATCGACCGCCTCGTAGCCAAAGCGCAGTAGCTTTTGGGCTAACTCTTTGGGATCGATTTTGTCGCCGAAATTTAGCGTTAGCTTTTGTAGATGTTTTTTTCCTGGAAGTTTGTTTAGAACCGTGCAAATGGGGCTAATGAGGACCTTTTTGCCCTCAAATTCGTAAAATTTAGCTAGCTCGGAGGAGAGCTCAAAAAGCTCGGCGCTAAAGCTACGCAGATCATCGCCCTCGCGCGCCCTAAAATCGGGCAACCTAAAAGCTCTAAGCCCGGCAAATTCCGCCGCGCTAAGAGCCGCGATAGCCTCCTTGTCATCCTCACAGACGAGCAGCTGCGCATCGCCTCCGTTTAAAAAATACTCAAAAACCTCACTTTGCACCGCGGTACCTTTTTAGGAAGGCTTCCACGAGGTAAAACGACCCGAACGCCAGATACTCCTCGTCCGCGCGCACGTCCGTAAAGTCAGCAAACTCCATATCAAGCTGGCGCAAAGCCTCTTTTACCTGCGCTGTCGCTAGCTCGCGGCCCGGCGTCTCGTACTCGATGATGTAGGTTTTTTTTACGATCGGTTTGATCGCCTTTAGGACGGCTTTTATGTCCTTGTCAGCAAAGGCGTTAAAGATCAAATTTAGCTTTTTGCCCTCAAATTTTTTAGCTAGGGCTTGCGCCGCCATCTCGTTGTGCCCGACGTCAATCGTGACGTTTGGCGCGATCTTTTCGCAGCGTCCGTTTAGATCTAGCGCGCCTAAATTTGCTAAATTTAAGCTAAATCCAAGCTCCTTAAACGCCGAAGAGCTAAGGGTCAAATTTGAGCGCAAAAACTCTGGTAAGCCAAATTTGTCCGCGTAAATTTTAATCTCGTTTTTATCCTCATCACTTAAATTTTCGGACGCAAATTTAAGCGTTGCGCCCTTTTTAGCGGCGACTTGCCTAGCGATACCGACGCAAAGCTCGTTCATGTCGTCGTTCATTAAAGCAACGTCCGCCATCGCGTTAAATTTAGTCGTCGCAATCTGCTCTAGCGTATCGCCCAGCAGCGCCGTGTGGTCAAAGCCGATCGGAGTAAAGACGCTAAGGCGCTTGTCAAATACGTTCGTAGCGTCAAATTCGCCGCCTACGCCAGCCTCGCAGACGAAAAAGTCGCACCCCTCAAAAAGCGGAGCGCAAAGCATCGTCGCGTACTCGAAATACGAAAGCGAGCGCGCTACTTCGGCAGGCAAAATTTTAATCAGCCTCTCGTGAGCCGTTTCGAGCGCATCCGCGCTAGCTACGGCGCCGTTCATCCAAAATCTCTCTCGAAACTCGAAAATATGCGGGCTCGTATAGTGTCCGACGCTATGGCCGCGAGCGAGCATCTGCGCTAAAAATCGCCCCGTGCTACCTTTGCCGTTCGTGCCGATAATATGGATGATTTTTGGTATTTTAAACGCGCCTTGTACGAATTTAAAGGTGTTTGGCATGCGAGCGCGGTTGATTTCCTTGTAAAAAAGGGGTTTGTTTTCTAAAAAATATTCGAGTTTCATTAAATTTTAGGCATCACCTGATCTCTGCCGTTTTGCTTAGCTTGATATAGCATTTTATCCGAAGCTTCTAATACGGCTGCTTGACTTTGATTTTGGCTGCGTATAGCAACGCCGCAACTCACCGTAACGTTAATGCGTTCGTCTTTATATAAAAATTTGGAGTTTTTTAGCACATCGCGCACCTTATCCGCAAACTCTATACTCTGCGCCATATCAAACCCCGGCAACAACACCACAAACTCCTCGCCGCCGTACCTAGCGACGAAATCGGCTTCCCTGGAGTTGCCCCTAAGCACCCTTCCTACGCTTGCTATTATCACGTCACCGGCGTCGTGGCCGTATTCGTCGTTTATATTTTTAAAATGATCTATATCAAAAAAACACACGGAGTAGTCGGCATTTTGTTGTAAAAAATCAACCTCCAACCGCCCAAGCTCTTCCATTAGTGCTTTTTTTGTCGCGGTTTTAGTTAAAAAATCCTCTTTGCTCTCGGCTTTCGCGCTTTCTAGCTCTACTTCCAGCTTGCTCACTTTTTCTTGTAGCTCTTTTATAGTTTGCTGGTCGCTTAGCATCTGCTCGCCTAATTGCTTAACCTCGACATCCAAGGTATCGGCGATATTTTTTAATTTATCTCTGATCCCCTCAAAACTATCTTCGTTTAAATTTATCGAATTTAGATCGTTTTTGATAAACTGCATCTGGCTCGAGCTCTTAGAAGAACTGCTGATTAGGCTTGCTATTTGCTCGTTTATGCCATCCAAAACCTTATCTAGCGATCCGACTTTCGTAGAAACCTCGGCCCTATCAAGCTCGATACGCTTTTTGGTCAAATTTTCTATATTTTTTCTAACCGAGAAATCTTCTAAAAGCTTTGGATCGCTTTTTAAAATTTTATTTACTTTTTCTATTTCGCCGTCGATTTTATCGGTAATAGAAGGTCTTAGCATATCCGATACGAGCGGAACTAGTTTTTCGCAAGCCTGCTCTTTCGTCAAAACATCCTCAAGCTCAGCAACGATATCTCTCAGGTCACTAAAATTTTTAACGCCGTAAACGCCCAATCTTTTCAAAAAACTATCGTCGTAATCGGTTAAAAAATCGAACCATTTGTCTTTTATTCTATCTATGGCTTGCGCATCTAGTCTTCTATTTAGGGCTTCCGAGCTTGCTTCGGCTAAATTTTTAGCATTTTTATTGTGCAACGAAGCTACGGCCTGAAAAACCTTTTTATTCATAGCTACGAGTGCATTTATTAGTTTTGGATACTCGGCTAGGCCGGGCGAATTTAGCCTAGCCGCCATAAAAGCAAAAAGCTCGTCCAAGTTTCTTACGTTTTTTTGTTTTAGCTGCGCTTTAAGCTCATCGTTTAGGCGAGCCGAGTATTTTTCAAGCTTCTGACAATCAGGCACTATTACGCCGTTTTTTTTCGCTATCTCGCAAAAAACCTCGGCGTAGTTATCCGGAGTTAACATGAGCCCTCGCTCTTTCATGGTCTGGATTGATTCTTTTATGACTTGGCTGACGCTAGTCGCCATTTTTTAGCCCTTTTACCGCAAGCACGGCGATATATTCGTCAAAAGCCTCCTGCGAAGCCTCTTTTATAGCGTTATACTTTTCGCTCTCGCTGATAACGCCGTCGGCAAATCTAGTATCCCTTACCTTTTGCGAAACGGTAAAGTCGTGCTCGCCCGAAGTCGTCACCGATAGCGTTTTGCCGCCTTTTAACTTAGTGTCGAAATTTAGCGCTAGTATCGCTTTATACGAAGTTACATAGCCATTTTCATCGTATAACAACGCTTGATAGTTAAGCGATTTGATCGAGACGGTTATGGTGGTTGGCTCGTTTTTATCGTAGCTTATGCGTTTGCCCAGCCTTGTTACGATACCCTCTAGTACGCTATCTTTGATCCAAACGCTGTTTTTAGGCTCTTCTTTGCTTATCAATACGTTTACGTATACACGGTCGCCCATTATGTCGTTCGTGATCTTTGAGACGGGCTTATAGCCGCATCCAACCAAGATGAAAGTCGCCAAAAGTAGTAAAAATTTTATCTTCACGATTTAGCCTTTTATTACGAAATTTACGAGTTTGCCGTTCACGTAAATTTGTTTGATTATTTCTTTTCCTTCTAGCCATTTAGCCGCACTTTGTCTAGCTAGAGCCAAAACCTCGTCATCGCTCGCGCTGCTTGGCGCTTCAAATTCGCCGCGTCTCTTGCCGTTAACTGTGATAGCCAAATTTAAGCTATCTTTTTCGAAAACCTCGTCCAAAATTTCTATTTTCGTAAAATTTGCCCTGCCAAATAGCTGCTCGCTAAGCTCGTTTGCGACATGCGGCACGATAGGCTCGAGCAAATTTAAGATGATAAAAAACGCTTCCGTCGTTACGTCCTGATTATCCTGCGCGTTTACGGCATTTAGAGCCTCCATGCAAGCAGCGATCAAGGTGTTAAACGTAAAATTTTCCTCGTAAACGTCGTTTGATTTTTTAAGCGCCTCATAAACCTTCATACGCGCATATTTTTCTTCTTTGCTCAAATTTGCGTGCGCTATCTGCGGGATTTGCGTGCATTTTTTTACGCCCGAGCTTCGTTCGTATAGGCGGTTTAAAAATCTAAACGCGCCCTCGACCGCGCTATCGTTCCACTCAAGCTCCTTTTGCGGAGGTGCGGCAAATAGGATAAAAAGCCT
>NZ_CALHXD010000051.1 GCF_938040115.1 uncultured Campylobacter sp.
AAACGGCTTTAAATATGGCATCGACGAGGGTGGCGGCGCATTCTACGGTCCAAAAATCGACATCAAAATCACCGACGCGCTAAAACGCAAGTGGCAATGCGGCACGATCCAGGTCGATTTTAACCTGCCTGAGCGCTTTGATCTGGGCTACATCGACGCAAATAACGAACGCCAGCGCCCCGTTATGCTACACCGTGCGCTACTGGGAAGCTTTGAGCGATTTATCGGTATTTTGATTGAGCACACGGGCGGCGAACTACCGTTTTTCGTCGCTCCGACGCAAGTAGTCATCGTGCCGATTAGCGACGCGCACCTAGACTACGCCAAAACCGTTGCCAAAGAGCTTCGCAAAATCGGCGTAGATAGCGAAATCGCAAGCAAAAACGAGAGCCTAAACAAACGCATCCGCACTGCAGAAAAACAGCGCGTGCCGATGATAGCCGTACTTGGCGACAACGAAGTGGCAAATAGCGCTATCGCCCTGCGCGACCGCACGACTAGGGAGCAAAAAGATATGCAGCTGGATGAATTCGTAGGGCTGCTAAAATCAAAACTCGCCGAGGTAAGTTTTTGAAACCCCAGCGAAAATCCGCTAAATTTAAGCTAGGCGCGGCTTTATGCTAAGCCTAGCTTTTACCAAAATCCGCAAAAATTGTCACGGCGCAATAAATTTCTACGAAAAATACAATAAAAACACAATATTTTTGGATATAATCAACAAATTTCAACTTAAAGGAAAAAACTAATTGGCTAAAGAAAACGAAGTGTTGCTCAACGAAGATATCAGAGCGAGCGAAGTAAGATGCGTGGGGGACGACGGCACCGCATACGGCGTCATCCCAAGAGTAGAGGCCTTGAAAATCGCCGAGAAAATGGGGCTTGATCTGGTGCTAATCGCGCCTGACGCTAAACCTCCCGTTTGCAAAATAATGGACTACGGCAAATTCCGCTACCAACAGGAAAAAAAGCAAAAAGAGGCCAAGAAAAAGCAAAAAACGATCGAAGTAAAAGAGATCAAACTCTCCGTCAAAATCGCTCAAAATGACATAAATTATAAAGTCAAGCATGCGCTTGAGTTTCTAGAAGAGGGCAAACACGTCAAATTTCGCGTATTTCTAAAAGGCCGCGAGATGAGCAATCCCGAAGCCGGCGTCGCGATGCTGCAAAAGGTCTGGGAGATGGTAAAAGACGTCTCCGACCGCGATAAAGAGCCGCTGCTAGAAGGCCGCTATGTCAATATGCTAGTAACGCCGAAGAGATAAAAATTCATAAATTTGGGCGATTTCTCGCCCAAATTTATCCCAAAATTCCATCAAAGGAAATTTATGACTGCACAAGAGCTAGGAAAAGAACTGGCAAATATGTATTTTACGGCGAAAGACGGCGAAAGAGTAGCCATGATACATTTGTTTGGTATAAGATTTAGCAAACAAATATTATCAAATAAAATAAGTGCAAATGAAATCATCAAGTATGCAAAATCTCCGGATGGTTCCATAGTGAATAAATCATATTTTGCAGAGATAAATAAGGGCGTAAAGCTAGCAAAATATGTTGAAGAAAAGATAGATTAAAACGAATATGCAAAAAGCAAACTCGCGCAAGTCAAATCGCTACACAAACGATCAGATCAAAGAAATTTTAAAAATACGTATCGAGCTAGCAAAAGAACTGATCTCCTGCGAAATAGCGGAGCGAGAAACGCTAAAAATCATCTCGACCTACCCCATTCACAATCTAAACTATGACGCCAAGCGAATGCAAAAAACTCTTGTTGGCATAGGCGAATACGGCTTTGGTTGCCCTGCTAACTGGGCGCAAGCACTGCTTGAAATAACGAGCGGCGAAGAGCGAGCGCAAATTTTTAAAGCCCTAAAAGAACAACAGCGACTATATCTCGAAAAAGACGGTAAAAATAACAAAAAGCTAGAAAAAGTCTTTCAGGCCGCCAAGCAAAATTTAACCGAGTAAAATCAAAAACAAGCTCGGCAAATTTAGAAAACACCGCTCACAATACAAATTTACAGTCTCACGAAACATACCTACGCGATAACACCAAAGAAGCAAAATTTGATAAATTTGAGCCAAAATCGCTAAAGCATAAATTTCGTATGCGACCGCCCAAGGCTAAATTCCACGCCCAAAGCGGCCGCATACTTAAAGCTAGTGCCCAGAACGAGCCGCGATTATTTGCCGACCTTTTTGCAGCACTCTCTCATGTGGCCACCGCTCTTTTTGCAGCATTGCGCGTAAGCTTGCTTTGAGAGAGCGTCATTTTTTTTCACTCTCTGAGGACCCGCACCACCCTTGCCGTACTCGTATATCACGCCAAGCTCTTTGCAAGAGCCCGCTTCGTTATCATTATAGTTATAACAAGCTGCCGTGAAATACTGCACCGCGTTAGCCCACTCTCCTCTGGATACGGCTCTCAATCCATCGCCGTACTCTTGGCCGCCTTGTGCCGAAGACAACGCCAAACACGCCAAAAAGATCGCTAAAATCAACTTTTTCATGACGACTCCTTTGTGTGGATTTGTAAGACGATTATACTACAAAAACGCTTTGATGTTTAGAAAATATTTACGCTATATCGTGATTAAATTTACGTAAAATTTTATCATTGCATTCAAATTTGAGCTGCGAGCCACAAAGCCGTCCAAATTTCAAAATTACCAAATTTTGCGGTTTAAATTTAACTCTTTTACTATCTGAGCAAAGCTTGCTATCTCGCTCTCGTAAAGCGCTATGGTTTCGTTGTTTATTAGCGATTTGCGGATATCTGGCTCAAAGTCGTCACGCCAGGTCTCTACGGCGATAAAGATTCGATTATCCTTAAAAACGGAGTTTACAGGGGCGTCTAGTCTTAGGCAAAGCAGAGTAAAATTTTCCATCAGCGCCGGGCTAAGTGCGTATCTAGCGCCGATCTGATCGGTCGTATAGACGTCAAATATCTCTTCAAATCTCGCGTCGTCCATATTTGCCTTCTGCCCGTAAACCGCTAAATTTCGCGAATTTACGTGCGCAATTTGCGTTATGGAGCTTAGCTTTTTATTAAAATCCGCCTTAAAAAGCACGCCTCGAAATAGCACGACCGTCTCGGTGCCGTTTTTCTTTTTCACCTTTTTGGCCGCGTAAAAGTCGCTAAATTTGATGCTAACGCCATCTATATCGCCCTCAACGAGATCCTCGCTGCTCCACTCATCGACCCTGCAATCATAAATCGTAAAAAAATCATCAAGCCCCAGCCCGCGGTCTTTATCGTAGCTAAGGCCGTGCTTTTTTACGATATTTTCTATGATTTGACGTTTAAAATTTGCCCTAAATTCTCGCCTTTTAGACGCAGTCAAAAGGCCGGTCGTCGCAGCATACGAGATCGCGCCCAGCGTCACGCCGAAAATCGCATCTAGAAAATACGCCGCTGCTGCGCCTACACAAACGCCTACCACAAGGGCGATTAGGCTTGCTTTTTTGACGGCGGCTACTAAATTTACGCGCTCGTTTTCTAGCTCGCTCAGCTCGGCGGCAATCTTGCTAGAGACGAAATTTTGAGCATTTTCGTTTGGAGTTTCCGCCGGTTTTGCATAAAAATTTGCTATAAATCCATAAATCGAAGGAGCGACAAAAAGAATAGCCGCGGCGCCGATAAAAAGGTAGCTAAAAGGCTCGTGAAGCCCGTCGTTTAGGAGCGCGCTTGATAGCGCAAAAAGGGCTGGCACGGCGGTCAGGACGGCAGCTACGCGCATGAGTTTTTTGAGCGCGTTGGCGCGTTTTGCCTTGGCGTAGAGCTCGTCCGTATCCGCCATCTTTTCTCCTAAAATTGCCTAAACTCGCGAGCTAGCTCTAGGCTCGCCTCGATCTCGGCGCGCTTAGCCATCACGCTTTCGATGTTTGCGCTCAAATTTAGCCCGTTTTCGTCGCCGAATTTCTTTAGCTCGCGCCAAATTTCTTTGATGATCTCGCAACTTTGAGCTAGATAGTCCTCGCTAGCGTTTAGACGCGCCTCAACCGCGCTAGGAACGCTAACGCCCAGCCATTTGATAAACTCTAGCGTTTTTGGGTTGCCCGCCGTTGAAAACGTGAGAAATATCGGCTCGGTTATCTTTGAGGCCGCACAGTCCTCTAAAAATTTACGCGTCATCTGCGCGTCAAAGATCGCCTGCGAGATAAAAAACTTCGCCCCAGCCGCGATCTTTTCGTGCATTCTTTGCGGTTCGTCGCCCTTTTTGGCGTGACGCTCGGCGATACACACTCCGCCGACGGCTAAATTTTCAGATTCGCCCGCGATCTCGTACGCGCGAGCCAAATTTAACCGCACTTTTTGCGAGCTAGACGTTGCTCCGACTAGCACGTTTAAATTTGAGCTTTGTTCGACTAAGGCCGCGCGAAATCCCTGCTCGTCGTAGCCGCTAGCCACGCGGTAAAAGATGCTTGGAGTCGAGACGTTTAGGTAGTCGCGGTAGTAAATTTCTGGGCTTAGCGTGCCGCTAAACTCAAATGTCCGCTCACTATCGTTTCTCTCGCTCTCGTCTTGCACTTCGTAAAGCACGAGCCCGTCGGCGTTTATGCTCTCTATCCTACCCGTCCAGCGATCAGAGATGTCGCGCAGTTTGGCTTCGTCAAATTCGGCCTTTGGCGGCGTTAATCCGTAGAGCACGAGCCCCTTTTCTTTGTTTAAAATTTTTTCTTTTAACATGAAATTTCCAAATTTAAAATGTAGAAAACCGCGCCGTTTGCGGTTAAATTTACGCTGCTACGGCGCGTGCGCAGGATAAATTATTCGCCAGCGACCGACAAATTTGATCCGCGTCAAATTTGAGCGGGTTTTAAAAATCATCACCCACAATTTAGCGGACAAAAGCCGCTTCGGCCGTAAATTTAAACGGCAAAGCGGCAAATTTATCCGAGTCGCAAGCGGTTAAATTTATGAATTTCTTACGATCTTGACGGCTTCGACCATATTTTTTAGGCTCGGCTCGACCTCTTCCCATTTACGCGTTTTTAGGCCGCAGTCCGGGTTGATCCAGAGCTGTTTTTTTGGCAGAACCTCGAGCAGCGCGCGGATCTGGCGCACGATCTCGTCCGTGCTAGGAACCCGCGGACTGTGGATGTCGTAGACGCCAGGGCCGACTTCTTGTTTGTAGCCGACGGATTTAAAGATCTTTAGCAGTTCGTTGCCGCTGCGAGCGGTCTCGATGCTGATGACGTCGGCGTCCATCGCCTCGATGGTCTTTATGATGTCGTTAAACTCGGAGTAGCACATATGAGTGTGGATCTGAGTTTTTGGCTCGGCCGAGCTAACCGAGAGCTTAAAGCAATCAACCGCGAATTTCTCGTACGCAGGGATGTTTTCGGCGCGTAGCGGATAGCCCTCTTTAAACGCCGCTTCGTCCACTTGGATGATGCGGATGCCGGCATCTTGCAGGTCTGCGATCTCGTCAAATATGCAAAGTGCAAGCTGTTTAGCCACCTCGCTGCGAGGTAGGTCGTCGCGCACGAAGCTCCAGTTTAGCATGGTTACAGGTCCAGTTAGCATGCCCTTCATTATGCGGCTAGTGCGACTTTGGGCGTATTTCATCCACTCGACGGTCATCGCTTTTGGACGGCTCACGTCGCCAAAAAGTAGAGGCGGTTTCACGCAGCGGCTGCCGTAGCTTTGTACCCAGCCGTTCTCGCTAAATGCATACCCTTCGATCTGCTCGCCGAAATACTCGACCATGTCGTTACGCTCAGGCTCGCCGTGGACTAGTACGTCTAGGTCGATATCTTCTTGAAATTTGACGCAGTCGTCGATGTATTTTTTGATACCGGCTTCATACGCGCTCGCGTCGATCTCGCCTTTTTTGAAGTTTTGGCGAAGCACTCTTAGCTCGACGGTTTGCGGGAAGCTACCTATCGTCGTAGTTGGTAGGATGCCGTAGTTTAGGCTTTCGCGTTGGATTTTGATGCGATCTTCAAATTTATCTTCGCGCTCAAATTTGACTAGATTTTTCACGCGGTTTTGCACACTTGACGAGTGAATCAAATTTGACGTCGCGCGCGTTTTAACCGCAGCTTTGTTCTCTTCGTAAATTTTGCTCTCCGCCGCATTTAGCGCTACGCCGTTGGCTAGTTTGGTTATGATTTTGATCTCGTCTAGTTTTTCTACGGCAAAGCTCAGCCAGCTTTTGACCTCGGAGTTTAGTTTTTCTTCGTATTTTAGGGTATATGGCACGTGAAGCAGCGAGCAGCTAGGTCCGACGTAGAAATCTTTGCCACCGATTTTTTCGCCGATCTCGCGGACTAAATTTACCTTTTCGTCGATGTTGCTTTTCCAGATATTACGTCCGTCGATGATGCCAGCAAATAGCGTTAAGCGGCTGTTTTTGATAGCTTCAAGCGCTTCAAAATTTCTTTTTCCGTGAACGAAATCAAGTCCGATACCGTAAATTTTAGTTTTTGCTACCTCGGCGACCGCTTTTAATGCGTGTTCGAAATACGTCATAAATACGATTTTGACGTTGTTTGAGGCTTCGGCTAGCTCGTTATACACCTTACCGATGACGCTAAGCAGGATATCTTCGTTTTTATCGGTCGCAAAAATCGGCTCGTCAAACTGCACTAAAACCTCATCGTCAAGCGTCGAAAGTAGCTCAAGAAGCTTTTTATATTCGGCGACTAGAGCGTTTAGATTTTTAAACGGGCAGCTGCCGTCGGTGGTCTTTGAAAGCGCCAAAAACGTGATAGGGCCGATCAAATTTACCTTGCCTTTTACGCCCGCAGCCTTTGCCTCTTCGTATTCGGCAAGGATTTTTGATGCATCAAGCTTAAACGACGTCTCGGCGCTAAGCTCAGGCACGATGTAGTGGTAGTTTGTGTTAAACCACTTCGTCATCTCCATCGCTACGCCGGTTTTGTTACCGCGCGCGCAGGCAAAATACTGCTCTCGTCCGCTCAAATTTGCAAATCTAGGCGGTACGGCGCCAAACGCGACGATGCTATCAAGCATCAAATCGTAAAACGAAAAATCATTTACGCTGATAGCCGAGATTTCGGCGTCTTTTTGGTATTGCCAGTGCCTGTTTTTTAGCGTTTTAGCGACGCTTAGCAAGTTCTCCTCGCTAAAGCCCTCTTTGCCGGCCCAAAGACCCTCAAGCGCGCGCTTTAGCTCTCTTTTTTCTCCGATTCGCGGGAAACCCGTAACATAACTTTTTATCATTTTGATTCCTTTAAATTTTGATTTTTTATTTTTAAATTTTAAGCTTATTCAAAGTCGCTCAAAAGAGCTGGCTTAGAAACGGCGGGTGGCAACCCGATTTTCTCAAACTAAAATAAAATTTATAAAAAACTCTACTAAACAAATTTCGCCCGAATTTCAAACACTGCCTCGCTTTATTTTTAAAAATGCAGTTACAATGCAACGGACCTGCTAGCAAAAATGGATTTATATCAATATGAAAAAATGTAAAATCGTTTAAAAATTTGCGTGATTTTTGAAAATCGCTGATATGTTTTTTGCCGAGATTAACGAGCTTTATGCATGGGACAAGGCATCAGCGTTTTTCCTTTGAGATAAATTTTGTCCGGCATTATAAACGCTCTTTGCCAAATTTTTGTTTAAAGCTTGGGCGCTACTAAATTTCACGCCCAAAAATTTTTAGTCTTTTTTGCCTTTATTTAAAGATTTTAGCTTAGCGTCCATATCAGCTGTAAGCATCGTAAAGACC
>NZ_CALHXD010000052.1 GCF_938040115.1 uncultured Campylobacter sp.
AGCTTATTTTATTGTTTGTAATTCTGTATATATACGGAAAATACTAAAATTTATAGCTAGTTTTATTTTGACTTCTGCCACAATTCTAAGTACAAATTTACTTTTTGGAATTAGCTTGTACTAGATGCTTAATATACTAAATTTATATAATATCTAAAAGCGGTTTTTTGATTATGCAACAGCCGTTTGTATAGTTGTCTTGAGGTTTATTTTGTAGACTTGAGTCTTGCCGCTATTTTGTTTTTATGTCTATGGCCATCTTTTAAATTTGACTCACTTATACATAGAATCGCTTAAAGCTCCAAATTTATCCAAGTCAAAAATAGCCGCCAAAACGTCAAACTCATAGCGTATTTAAAATTTTATCTGCTATAATATCTCAAAAATTGAAAAAGGTTAAAAATGATCCCATTTACCGATGAAGAGCTTCTAAAGCCCGTAAAAGCCAGCCTGCAAAAGGTTTTGCCTATGCTTGAAAACGACGGCGGAGGCATGGAGCTGCTAGGCATCAAAAACGGCAAAATTTACGTTCGCCTTACCGGCCACTGCCATGGCTGTGCGGCTAGCTCGACTACGCTAAAATACGGTATCGAGCGCCAGCTCCGTATGGATATCCACCCTGAGCTAGAGGTCGTAAACATCCCTATCAGCGAGGAAGTTAAATTTGATTGATTACAAAAAGGCGGGCCTAAAAGCGTTTAACAAGGGCGAATTTGACGCCGCAGCGAGCTATTTTTCACTTGCCTACGACAAAAAACCGGACAAAAAGCTACTTTTCCTCATTATGCTTTGCTCGCTTGCTAAGACTCGCCGCGACGAGGCGATGACGCTTTTTGAGATATTTAAGCTAAAAGATAAGCTTGGTATGAGCCCGGACGAGCTGGAGGAAATTTTAGGCGCGCTTGAGGCAAAATTTGGCGACTACGAGAGCCTTGAGGAGCAAAACGCCATCAGCTACGCCGATTTTATGGATGCGGTTAGGCGCGGCGGGTTCAAAAGCGTCTTTGAGGACATCATGTTTTCCACGCGCGTGATGATCGATAACCGCGACGATTTCCTCGAGTTTTTGCAAAATCTTATCAAAAACGACTTCATCGAAATGGGACTAAACTACATCGAAACCGCGGCCGTGATGTTTGCCGGCGACGAACGGCTAAGCGCGCTGGCTCGCGAAATCAACGAAAGGGCGCAGAATGAAAATTTACGTTAAAGAAGGCTTCGTCACTGATAACTCGAACGAATGTGAGGCGGGTTGCTATTTCGTTAAAACGGCGGCAAACGCTAAATTTGAAGCCGATGCCCTGGCAAAGGGCGCAAAAGTAATAAATTTGAGCGAATGCAAACGACTGCTAGGCATCGACGAGAACATCAAAATCATCGGCATCACGGGTACCAACGGCAAGACCACGACCGCAGCGGCCATCTGTGCTACGCTCTTAAATTTAGGCTACGGATGCGGCCTGTGCGGCACTCGCGGCGCTTTTATAAACGGCGAACGCATCGATGATAAGGCGCTAACGACGAGCGAAATTTTACGCACGCTTAGCTACCTAAAGGCCGCTAGCGAGCGCGGTTGCGAGTATTTCGTGATGGAGGTTAGCTCGCACGCCATCGCACAAAAACGTATCGAGAGCCTATCGTTTGCGATGAAAATTTTTACGAATTTGACCCAAGACCACCTCGACTACCACGGCACGTTTGAAGAGTACGCGCGCGTAAAGAGCGAGTTTTTCGCAGACGATGCGCCAAAACTCATAAATATAGACGACCGCGGCGGGATCAAATTTAATCCCGCAAACGCCCTAACTTACGCGCTTCATGCGGACGCGGACTTTGCGCCTGGCGAGTATTCGCTAGAAGGTGGCATACGCGCGACGCTAAAGACTCCGCGCGGGCAAATGGCGCTAAGCTCAAATTTGCACGGCGAATTTAACCTCTACAACCTCATAGCAGCCGTCTCTTGCGTCGCGACGCTGACGGATAGGCCACTAGATGAGATCGCGCGCGCCGCGGCAGAATTTGACGGCGTCGAGGGGCGCATGGAGGTCGTTAGTCGCGAGCCGCTCGTGATCGTAGACTTCGCGCATACGCCTGACGGTATCGAAAAGGTGCTAAACGCGCTGCGTCATCGTAAAATCGTCGCGGTTTTTGGCGCCGGAGGTGACAGGGATCGCACCAAACGCCCTAAAATGGGCGCAATAGCGCAAAAATACGCGCACAGGCTCGTCGTCACCAGCGATAATCCCCGAAGCGAAGAGCCGGAAAGCATCATCGCCGAGATCTGTGGCGGCCTAGAGATGAACGAGCGCGTAAAATGCATCGCAAACCGCAAAGATGCGATAAAATACGCGCTTGAAAGCCTCGCACGGGATGAAATTTTGGTGATTTTAGGTAAGGGCGACGAAACCTATCAAGAGATCAAGGGCGTAAAATATCCGTTTAGCGATAAGCAAGTCGTACGCGAACTTTTGGACGGTCGCGCCTAAATTTACGGACAAAACGGCGACGAAATAAGGGTAAATTCGAGTAAAATTTACCTTTGTTTGCGTCTAAATTTCTATTTTTATCACCAAACGGCGTCAAATTTATCGCAGTTTTTATCGCTCGCGCAAATGCCTCTAAAATCAAATTTAATCACAAATTTAACTCCGAATTTTATCGCGTCAAGCAAGCAAAAACGAATCGCCGCGGCTATATAAAGTTGCTTTTTGCGGCTAAATTTATAGTATAATTTTCCCAAAAACACAAAGGACTGCCGATGAAAATCGAAATTTTATCAAGCAAAATCCACCGCGCACGCGTGACGGACGCTAACCTCAACTACGTAGGCTCGGTCACGATCGGACCTGAGCTTATCGAGGCTGCGGGGCTTTGCGAATACCAAAAAGTCGAGATCCTAAACGTCAATAACGGCGAGCGTTTCGCTACATACGTGATCCGCGGCGAGAAAAAGGGCGAGATCTGCCTAAACGGCGCGGCCGCGCGCAAAGTCTGCGTCGGCGACGTCGTCATCATCGTTGCTTACGCGCTTCTTAGCGCCAAAAAAGCAAGAGATTTCGAACCAAAAATCGTGCAGGTAAACGAGAAAAACGAGATCGTAAAATAATATACGCCCAAATTTGCCGTCTCTGCGGCGGTAGGTTTAAATTTACGTTTTATGGCGACGAGCTAAATTTGCGATAAGGTCTAGGCTGGTGCGGCGCGACGGTCATTCGCAAGCGGACGAAAGGCGAACGTGCTAAATAGCAGTTTGTTTAAATTTACCGCCGTTTGGCGTTAAATTTGACGAAAATGGGCAAAATTTGGCGAAAATGGACAAAATTTAGCGCCTGAATTTAAAAGGATTCGCAAAATGATAGCGATTTATTTTAGCTCCACGGGCAACACGAAGCATTGCGTGGAGAGATTTATAGAGCGTCTGGGCGGCGATATCCCCGTGGTTTCGATCGAGGACGAGGCTTGTGGCAAGCTGCTAAAGCGCTCGGACGACGTAATCCTCGCCTATCCAGTTTACTTTAGCGACCTGCCGCAGATCGTGCGCGAGTTTATTTGCGAAAACAGCGCGAATTTTTGCGGAAAAAACGTCTTTATCATCGCTACGATGGAGATTTTTAGCGGCGATGGAGCGGGCTGCGCGGCTAGGGCACTAAGGCGAGCGGGCGCGAAAATAACGGGCGGCGCACACATCAGAATGCCCGCGTTTATCCTCGACGTGGCGATTTTTAGCTATTCGGTGCAGAAAAACGAGCGCCTGATCAAAGAGGCAAACGCGAAGCTGCAGCGCGTCGCGGAGGCATTTGCCGCGGGCAAGCCGCCACAAGAGGGGCTAGGCGTGCTATGCCGTATCGCGGGGCTTTTGGGGCAGAGGCTCTGGATGAAAATTTGGCACAAAACGCCCTTTGCAAGGCGCAAACCAAGCCTTGATACGGCGCGCTGCAATGGGTGCGGCGAGTGCGCGAGATCCTGTCCGATGCAAAATATAAAAATCGCGCACGGCAAGGCGAGATTTGGCGAGCATTGCACGATTTGTTACAGATGCGTAAACAAGTGCAGGCAAAAAGCGATAACAATCCTTGGCAAGTCGGTAAATCTAGAAAAATCGGTCGCGGCGGAGCTCAAAGATATCTGAGGCGCGTTTGTTTGGGCGATTTTGATCTGCCGACATATTTTATCGCTTTTTAATTCGTCAAAAGATTTCAAATTTAGTTGGCGCTACCTTAAATGCTCTTTCAGTTCGGCTTTACTTCGCTTGTTAGCTCGGGTAAATTTCTCAAATTTACAGAAAATCCACGCTAAAAACCACGCAAACACGCATGCGCTAAACCAAAATAGATCAAAACGCGTGCAGGTTATTAAAATAAAATTTTACCCTCAAATTTGACGGCTTTTCGGGCTTAAATTTACCCGTCCGCGCTCGTATCCACGGCGAGTTTTAAAGGCGGGAACGAAACTTGCATTGCAGAGCTTAAAAAAGTAAATTTAGCTTAAATTGGCTAAAATAACGCGAAATTTGAAAGGATGTTTATGTTTGAGGGGATCGATTTTTCAAAAATGGGACAGATGCTCGAGGAGGCGCAAAAAAAAGCGCAGGAGATCGAGCAAGAGAGCCAAAAACGCGAATTTAGCGTAAAAAGCGGCGGCGGGCTCATTAGCGTCAGAGCAAACGGCAAGGGCGAGGTGCTCGATATCAGCATCGACGACAGCTTGCTAGAGGACAAGGAGAGCTTGCAGATCTTGCTCATCAGCGCCGTAAACGACGTGCTAAAGATGATCGAGGACGACCGCAAAAACGCCGCGTCAAGGATGCTGGGCGGGTTTGCCGGCATGGGACTAGGGCAATGAAACGCGCAGCTTTCTCGCGCCGTTTGGACGCGGTTTTGGGGCTCGCGCGGTTAAATTTTGGCGGCGCACGGGACGGTGCGACTGCAAATTTGAACTCAAATTTAGCCCGCAAAATTTACTCTCCACTTTTTGCGGTTTTTGTGATTTGCGCATTTGCTGCGTCGCTTAGAGCCGAGCCGCGCCCGACGCAGGATGATTTTAACGCCTGCTTCGAGAAAAACTTGCCCGCCATGGTAAACGTCGCGGGTAACGGCGGCATCGCGATCACGCCAAATCTAATCGCCGTACCTAAAGGCGAAATTCCCGTGAAAAACTACGTCAAATTTGATCCATATCTAGGCCTCTATCTGGTCGCCTCGGACGTCAAACTCGAGCCTGTAAAGATATCTGACGATA
>NZ_CALHXD010000053.1 GCF_938040115.1 uncultured Campylobacter sp.
AATTTGCACTAGAAGCGAAATCGAAATAAGCTAGTTTTTTATCCAAATTTAGCTTTGCAAGGGTACTGCAAGTTAAATTTCTAAAATCGGACCGCATTTCAAATAAATAGATTGATATTAAAAAAGCAAAAACCGTTATTTTGCTACTTTTGTTTTTTGTCGATATGAAAATTTAACGAGCGGCTCAGTCTCTCGCATCTATAAACTTGTATTTGCGCGATAAAATTTACCGCAAAAGTAAGCCGCCCGTTTTTTTATTTATTTTTTTGTACTACGCAAAAGACTCATCTTCATCTCGTAGTAGTCCACGCTCATATCGACGTAGTGCTTGTGTGGGTTTTCAAAGCGCTGCTCCTCCTGCCAAATTTCATTTTCGAGCTGCTTTTTTACGTAGTCTCTGATTTGGGCTAAATTTACCGGCTCGGCCGCGCGCTTGCCGTCTTTTACGACTAGGTTTTGCAGCTGTCGCGCCGTGCAACCCTCAAAATACAGCTCCTTCCACGGTTTTTCGGGATCTATGTAGCGGTAGGGTTTTGAGAGATCGGGCGTTTCGTCCGCGTTCGTGATCAAATCGGCGACGGCTTGACCGCCTTTATATATGCGCCAAACTTTTTTTAGACCCGGATTAGTCATCTTTTCTACGGCCTCCGAGACCTTTATGCGCGGGCTAAAAATGCCTTTATTCTCGACTGCGACTAGTTTATAGACTCCGCCGAAAACCGGATCGCTTTTTGACGTTATCAGGCGCTCGCCAACGCCAAAGCCGTCTATCTGCCCGCCTTGAGCTAGGATCGAGGCGATAGTATACTCATCTAGGCTGTTTGAGACCGTGATCTTGCAGTCTTTTAGTCCTGCGGCATCTAGCATCGCACGCGTTTTTTTGGATAGATACGCCAGGTCGCCGGAGTCTAGCCTGACTGCTTTTAGGCGTTTGCCCAGCGGCTCTAGCACCTCTTTTGCCGTTTTTATCGCATTTGGCACGCCGCTATGTAGCACGTCGTAGGTATCTACGAGCAGCGAAGCGGAGTCCGGATAGAGCAGGGCGTAGCGCTTAAAGGCTTCAAATTCGTCGCCAAAATACATCACCCAGCTGTGCGCCATCGTGCCCGTCGTCGGTATGCCGAAAGTTTTAGCCGCTAGTACCGTCGCCGTACCGTCCGCGCCGCCGATGTAGGCCGCTCTGGCGCCGTAGATCGCGGCGTCTAGGTTGTGCGCGCGCCTAGCGCCGAAGTCAAACACGCTCCTGCCGTCCGCGGCCTTTACGATGCGCCTAGCCTTGGTCGCGATGAGGCTTTGGTGATTTATCTGCGATAGGATCGCGGTTTCTATGAGCTGCGCGTCGATAGGCGAGGCTACGACGGTCATAAAAGGCTCTTGCGGATAGATGATCGTACCCTCGGCAAATGCGTATATATCGCCTTTAAAGCGAAATTTGCGCAGATAATCCAAAAAATCCTCGCTAAATAAATTTAATGAGCGCAGATAATCCACGTCGCTATCGTCAAAGTGTAAATTTTCCACATACTCAATGATTTGCTCAAGCCCCGCAAATATCGCAAAACCGCCGCCGTCGGGCACCTTGCGGTAAAAAACGTCAAACGCCACGCGCGGCTGATCTCCGCTTTTAAAATACCCCTCCGCCATCGTAAGCTCGTAAAGATCCATCACCATGCTGACATTTCTCGCGTCAAACTGCGTCATTTTTGCCCTTTCTTGTTAAAATTTGATAATAATATAACCCCGCGGCTTGCGAGACGCTGAAATTTAGCAGAACGGTTTTTAACAAATATATTATTTAATCTCATAATATTATCACTTTTTATCGGTTTTTAAGCTCGTTTAGCATATAGTTTTAAATATTTTATTTAAAGAAAATT
>NZ_CALHXD010000054.1 GCF_938040115.1 uncultured Campylobacter sp.
CAGTTAAAAAACGTGCTCTTGCCGCTGCCGTTAGTGCCCAAAAGTCCGCATATGCTGCCTCTTTTGATCTCGATGCTTACGTCTTCGAGGCCAAATCCGCCGTAGCTAAAGGATAAATTTTTCGTTTGCAGTATCATTTTAGCAGCTCCTTTGCCTTGCTTCTTAAAAGCGCGATGAGAAAGGGCGCACCCACCAAAGAGGTTATGATGCCCACGGGAATCTCCGCCATCGCTACCGTGCGCGCGAGCGTATCGACTCGTTCAAGCGCAGAGGCGATCTTGGCCATTGTGCCGCGTATATCTTTTATACTAAACTCTTCGCCTAGTTGTAAAAACATAAAATTTAAAATAAGCCGTTTTGGGTATAATTTTCAAAAATTTCGGAGCGACAAAATGAACAGAAAAGAGCTTCTAGGCGGCGTAAAACGCATCGTCGTAAAGGTCGGTACCTCAACGCTGGCAAACGCGGACGGATCGCTAAACGAGGATAAAATCAAGCAAATCGTGGCAAATTTAAGCGAGCTAAACGAAAACGCCGAAGTGGTCTTCGTAACCTCGGGCGCCGTGGGTGCGGGCATGGGGCAGATGAAGCTCGCGCACAAGCCAAAATCCATCGTCGAAAAGCAAGCTCTGGCCGCCATCGGGCAGGTTTCGCTCATCCATCTTTATCAAATTTTATTTTGGGCGCACGGCAAAACGATCGCGCAGCTGCTGCTGACCAAAGACGACTTTAGCGACCGCCGCCGCTACCTAAATATGCGCAGCGTCCTGCGTTCCTTGCTTGCCAAAAAAATCATCCCAGTCATCAATGAAAACGACCCCGTCGTGGGCGAGGGAATAAGGGGCGTAAAAGTTGGCGACAACGACACGCTAAGCGCGCTGGTGGCGGGGCTAATCGAGGCTGATTTGCTCGTGATTTTGACCGATATCGACGGGCTGTATGACAAAAATCCAAGCGTTTTTGCGGACGCTAAATTTATAAATTTGGTCGAAAATTTAGATGATAGCATCAGAGCGGCTGCGGGCGCGGAGGGCAGTAAATTTGGCACCGGCGGCATGCGCACTAAAATCACCGCAGCCCAGATGGCGACCAAAAACGGCACTCACCTCATCATCGCAAACGGCGCCGACCCGCGAAATATAGTCCGAGCGGCACAGGGCTGCGAGGTCGGGACGCTATTTTTGGCAGGTAAAAATAGGATAAACTCGCGTAAATACTGGCTCGCCTACTCGGCCGCGGACAAGGGCTCAGTCGCTATCGACGCAGGCGCGGCAAAGGCGCTAAAAGAGGGCAAAAGCCTGCTAGCAGTCGGCATCCGCGAGGTCGTGGGCGAGTTTGAGCGCGGCGAAACGCTGGCTATCAAAGACGCAGGCGGCCGGACGCTAGCTCGCGGCATAACAAACTACTCCTCGGCCGAGCTAGCTCTCATAAAAGGTCGCAAGAGCGAGGAGATCGAGGCGGTTCTGGGCTACAAATACGAGGACGAGGCGCTGCATATCGACAATATCGCGCTGATTTAGGTCAAATTTGACGGTTTACTGGCGGCTAAATTTGGTCGTCATCGCGTCAAATTTACGTCAAATTTGAGGCAGATTTCGCTATGCGGCGGTAAAATTTAAAGCTGATACGGTGTTTCAATTTGATCAAATTTAGCCGCCCAAACCAACCGCGTGGGTGCCGTTAAATTTGACGGTTGATTTTAGAGCGCGCTTTAAAATACGGATAAATTTAAGGAAAACGATGAATGAAAAAGAATCGGAGACTGCGAAATCTCGGCGCGACTCTGCAGCGCGCAAAGGCTTGTTTGAGAGAGCGATTTTAGCCGGCTGGGCGCCGTTTTCGCTGGGCGTTATAGTTTTTGCTGCGCTTGGAGTTTGGGCGCTAAATTTGAGCCCGGAAGAGATTTTTCGGTCGAATTTTTGGCCGGGCTTTATCCGTGCCGTGCGGGTTTTTGCGCCGTTTTTGGATGATTTGGCTAAAAACGGATTAAAAATCGAAGTCGTAGCCTTTTACGCCTGCGCCGCGTGTTTTTGGCTGTGTTTTTTCGCGGCCGTTTTTTGCCTAAACTACGGCAAAGAGGATTTTAGGCGGGTAAATTTAGTCAAACTTATGGCAGCGTTTGCCCTGCTCGGCGGTTTTTGCTTTCTCGCGCTTAGCGGGCTGCTATTTGCGCCGGAGGGGATGGGCGGCAGATGGGGCGTTTACGTGCGGTTTGACGCCTACGCCCTTGCAAACGACAGCGCGCCTTATAATCTTGCCGTAGCCCTTGTTATCGGCGCGATTTTTGCGGCGTTTGGCGGCGTAGTTTGCGATTTGATTTATATATTACGAGGCGGCCGGCGGGAGTGAACCGTTTTGCTCGCTACCGTTTTTCTATCGCGCCCGGATTTTGGGTGCTAAATTTTAGCAATATAAACCCGGCGGCGCCCGAAACTACCGAACCTAGCAAGATAGCGAGCTTGTCCGTGTAGGCAAAGGCGTCTGTGTCGTTGTAGGCTAAGCCGTTAACGAAAAGGCTCATCGTAAACCCGACGCCGCAAAGCACCGCGATGCCGTAAAGCTGGATGAAATTTGACCCCTCGGGCAGCTTGGCTAGCTTAAATTTGATCGCTAAAAAGCTAAAAGAAAATACCCCGACTTGCTTGCCGACGAAAAGCCCCAGCGCCGTGCCTAGCGCGACCGGAGACAAAATCTCGTCCAGTCCGACGCCTCGCAGCGAGATGCCTGCGTTTACGAAGGCAAATATCGGCAGCACGCCAAAAGCCACCCAGCCGTGCAGGTCGTGCTCGATGCTTTTTAGCATAGATTTGCCGGGCTCGTCTTTAAAACTAAGCGGTATGAAAAAGGCCGATACGACGCCCGCAAGCGTGGCGTGAATTCCCGATTTTAGCACCGCTACCCACATCACCGCGCCTACGATTAGATACGCCGCTTTGCTCTTTACGCCGAGTCTGTTTAGCGCAAAAAGCGCGGCTAGGCAAACGCTCGCTACCGCAAGCATTTGTGTGCTAAGCTCGCTCGTGTAAAATAGCGCGATAATCACGATCGCACAAAGGTCGTCGACAATCGCTAGCGTCATGAGGAAAATTTTTAAACTAGTCGGTACGCGAGGCCCAAGTAGGCTCAAGATACCCAGAGCAAACGCGATATCCGTCGCTGTCGGTATCGCCCAGCCGCCAAGCGCAAAGGAGTCGTGTTTTGTAAAAAGATAAAAAATGACCGCGGGCACTATCAGGCCGCCTGCCGCACCGATGGCAGGCAGCGCGATTTGCGACGGATTTTTTAGCTCGCCCTCCAAAACCTCGCGCTTTAGCTCGAGTCCGATGAGAAAGAAAAATACCGCCATCAGCCCGTCATTCACCCACAATATTAACGGCTTGCTTAGCCCGTATTCGCCGAAGCTCACGGTAAATTTGGTCTTTAAAAACTCGTTGTAAAAATCGCTCAAAAACGTGTTTTGGCATAGTAGCGCCGCGACCGTAGCGATCATCAGTAAAATCCCGCCGCTAGCTTCGTGTTTTAAAAACTCTTTTATCCCGCCCATTTTGCTTCCTTTTTATAAATTTTGGCGATTATAGCGTATTTTTACGGTCGCATGAAATTCGGGCGAATTTAGCTATAATCAAGTCAAATTTAAAGCTAAAATTTGGTAGACGCATCGCTAAATTTTGCTTTGTCTTGTTACTTCTTTGCGCCTAAGAGAGGGCGCTTTATAAATTAAGGAGCGAAAATGAACGAAATTTTAAATATCTGTAAGCGCGCAAAGGCCGCTTGTAGCGAGCTTTTGAGACTTGACAGCAAGGCTAAATTTGAAATTTTAAACGCCGTGGCGGACGAGCTACTCGCGCAAAAAGACGCGATAAAAGCGGCAAACGCTAAAGACCTTGCAAACGGCGAGAAATCGGGGCTTAGTGCGGCATTGCTCGATCGTCTGCGACTAACGGACGCCCGTATCGAGGCTATGGCGCAGGGCGTGCGCGAGGTGGCAGGCTTTGCCGAGGTTGTAG
>NZ_CALHXD010000055.1 GCF_938040115.1 uncultured Campylobacter sp.
CTTTAAAATTCTATTTCCCTCGGGCACGCTCAAATTTAAAATTTTCGCCCCCCAGAACCTCTTTTTAAGCGCGACGTCAAAGGGCGCTTTGTACTCTTTTACGTTTAAAAAATCAGGATTTGCGTAGATCGCGGAGTCGGCCTTACTAAGATCAAAAAACAACCCGAGCTCGCCGTCAAATTCTATAAATATCGCCATATCGCCCGCGCGTCTGATTGCGGTTATTTTTTTAAATTTGCCTAAAAAAGATTTGATTTGTTTTAAATTTGCGTATTTCATAGCCGAAATTATAGCCTAAAATACGACCAAATTTTAAGCGCAAGAATAATATAATGATAATGCATTTTAAAACGGAGAAAAAATAAATGAACAAATTTAGCCTAAGTTTAGCGGCCTCGTCGCTGCTTTTAACTCAAATTTTCGCCGCCGACGTAGCATTGCAAGGCGTCGAGATTAGCGAGAGCGCGGACGACGGATACCGTGCCAAAACCAGCGAAGTAGGCAAAACGAATACGCCTATCTTAGAGATCCCGCAGACGGTAAACGTCGTAACCCAGCAGCAGCTAAAGGATAAAAAACCCGAGACTCTAGCCGAGAGCCTTCAAAACGTGAGCGGAGTTAGCTATGGAAACACCACGGGCGGCATCTTTGACTCGATCATAAAGAGAGGCTTTGGCGGCGGACGCGACGGCTCGATCATGCGAAACGGCGTGCCCGCTAGCGTCATGCATAGCTTTAACAAAACCGTAGAAAGCGTCGAGGTGCTAAAAGGCCCGGCTAGCCTGCTCTACGGTGCGCAAGAGCCCGGCGGCATCATAAATATGGTAACCAAAAAGCCAAAATACAACTTTGCAAACGAAATTTGGGCGGGCATCGGCAACCGCAACTACTGGAATACAGGCTTTGATGCCACGGGGCCTATTGCGGAGAGTGGATTTGCGTATAGATTTATATTTGATACTATGCAAAAGGACTACTGGAGAGAGTTTGGCGAATATAAAAATGTTCTCTTTGCACCCTCACTTTCGTATAAAGGCGATGATTACCGCATAAATTTGGCTTATGCGCACACACGCTCGACCGATCCGATCGACCGAGGCATGTATCTCATTCCAAGCACTGGCAAGCTACTGCCGATAGATAAGAAAAGACGCCTTGACGAGCCATTTAATAAGCTAAAAACAAAGCTTGACACGCTAGATGTAAATTTTGAGAAAAATCTCGGCGAAAACTGGCTACTGCGCGGCGCTTACGCGTTTTCCCGCTCAAAGCACGAATACGGTCACATCAGGCTAATGAACGTAAATTTAAACACCGGCATGGCGACTAGGCGAAACGAATATTACGACGGATTTATCCATCGCACGCATGCTGGATCGTTAAATTTAAACGGCTACGTTAAAACTGGTGAGATAGAGCATAATTTACTCTTTGGCATCGACGCAAAGGAATACTACCGCTATAGACCAGGTGGCCTAAAAGATACGGGTAACCACTTAAGCATAAACATATATCATCCTATCTATGGAAGAGTAGGACTACCAACTGCCAGGGAGTCAAGCATCCAGTACCAAAAGCTAAAAACTATCGGATTTTACGCACAAGATAGCATAAATTTAACTGAAAACTTAATCTACTCTTTAGGAACTAGGTATGAATACTACGACCAAGTAGCTCGCGGCACTACTAGCGGACCAAACACCACCGATCAGCAAGACGGCAAATTTACGTGGCAGACGGGGCTTTTATACCTGCTAACGCCCGAGTGGTCGGTTTACGCCAACTACGCGCAAAGCTTTAATCCGCAAATGGCGATCAGCGGCGACGACATCGGCGACATAAAGCCCGAAGAAGGCAAAAGCATAGAGCTGGGAACTAAATTTCAAAACGATAGCATAACGGCTAGCGCGGCGGTCTTTAACATCGATAAGAAAAACATCATGCGCACCGTAAATAGCGTAAGTACGCCCGTGGGCGAGGCGCGCTCGAGAGGATTTGAGTTTGACTTTAACGGCCGCGTGACGCAAGGGCTAAGCGTGGGCGCCAGCTACGCATACACAAAGACTCAGGTGCGCAAGGATAGCGGCGCGTTTGCCGTGCTAGTGGGCAAACCGCTAGAAGCCACGCCAAAGCACCAAGCCAGCCTCTTTGCCAACTACGACTTTAGCCACCTAGGCGCAAAAGGCCTAAGGATCGGCGGCGGAGCGAGGTATTTTGGTTCATGGTACACCTACTACATGAGGACAAATCTACCGGCCGTGCCGGCGGGAACGGGCTTTAAGATGGACGACGCGGTCGTTTACGACGCCTTTATCAGCTACGATACCAAGATCGCGGGCTACGAGACGAATTTCGCCTTTAACGTCAAAAACTTGACCGACAAGCTCTACTATACGTCCTCGTCGACCGGCACGCAGGCTAATATCATACCGATACAGCCGGGGTATGCGAGGCAGTTTATGCTGACTGCTAGCGTTAAATTTTAAAATTTAAGCGGCTTGTCTTTTCTCGCTATACGGCGTTGAAATTTAAATTTTAAGCTCGGCAGACCATTCGTCTAGCCTACGCTTAAAATTTAAATTCCGCCTTGTCTAGCGAAAAAATACTTCACCTTAGCTTCTTGCGTTCAAATTTGGAATTAAATTTGGTTAAATTTACAAATTTGGCTTCAAATTTGACTCGCCCGAACCCGAATCCTGAAAGCATCAAATTTAGCTTTAAACCCGCGACGTATTATGCTATTTTATCCAAGCCAAATTCGTATTTGCAACGCTCAAATTTTAATCTCAATCTCTTTTTATCCATTTTTCGCTAAAATCGCTAAATTTTAAAAACGCGCGGCATCCGCAAAAAAAGGAAATTTATGCAAAACTCAAAGCAAACCATCACCGAAAAGATTTTCAGCGAGCACGTAGGGCGCGAGGTTTTCGCGGGCGAGATCATCGAGAGCGACATCGACATGGTCATCGGCAACGACATCACGACTCCGATCTCCATCAAGCAGTTTGAGCGCAGCGGCGCGACGAAGCTCGCTAATCCTGACGGCTTTAGCGTCGTGATGGACCACTACATCCCCGCCAAAGACATCCTAAGCGCCAACCAAGCCAAAATAAGCCGCGAATTTGCCTATAAACACGATCTAAAAAACTATTTTGACGAAAAAGATATGGGTATCGAGCACGCGCTTTTGCCCGAAAAGGGCCTCGTAGTCCCTGGCGACGTCATCATCGGCGCCGATAGCCACACCTGTACGCACGGCGCGCTGGGAGCCTTTGCCACGGGCATGGGCAGCACCGACCTAGCCTACGCGATGATAACGGGTAAAAACTGGTTTAAGGTGCCGCCGACTATCAAAGTGATCTTTCGCGGCAAACTTGACCGCCACGTCTACGGCAAGGACCTCATCCTAGAAATCATCCGCCGCATCGGCGTAGACGGCGCGCTGTATAAGGCGCTGGAGTTTACGGGCGAGACGATAGAGAACCTCGATATGGACGGGCGATTTAGCATGTGCAACATGGCTATCGAGGCCGGCGGCAAAAGCGGCATCATCGCGGTCGATGAAACCACGAAAGAGTTTTTAAAAGGTAAAAATTTACGCGCCGAGCCGAAGCTGCACTACTCCGACGAGGGCGCAAACTACGAGCAAATTTTAGAGATCGATGTTACTAATCTCGATCCCGTGATCGCCTATCCGTTTTTGCCTAGCAACGGCAAGAGCGTGCGCGAAGCGGTGAAAGACGACATCGCTATCGATCAGGCGTTTATCGGCAGCTGCACGAACGGTAGGCTAAGCGATCTACGCATCGCGGCTGAAATCCTAAAAGGTCGCAAAGTAGCGCGCAAAACCCGCCTCATCATCACGCCTGCGACGCAAAAGATTGCCCTGCAAGCGCAAAAAGAGGGACTAATGGATATTTTCGCGGAAGCGGGCGCGGTCGTCTCAAATCCAACGTGTGGCGCATGCTTGGGTGGATATATGGGGATTTTGGGCGTAGGTGAGCGCTGCGTGAGCACGACAAACAGGAACTTCGTCGGCCGCATGGGCGATCGCACGAGCGAGGTGTATCTGGCTAACTCGGCCGTAGCTGCGGCGAGTGCGGTGGTGGGCAAGATCGCCGACCCAAGGGATTTGTAGTTTTATAAAATTTCAAAAAAGGGGAAGGACTATTATAAAGCCTTCCTTCTTAAAAGGCGCAAGTTATTAGGCTTACTACTTCAAATTATTTTGCAAATTTACAAGAGAACTCATTCCCTAGATCGCAAGCTTTCTTATTGAGTTCTTTTGCTTTTGCTTTATCTTTTTCTATGCCCAACCCCTTATAGTACAATGAGGCAAGGCGACCGCAACCATATCCGTCATCGTCGTCACAAGCTTTTTGATAAAACTCATGCGCTTTTGCATAGTTCTGTTCTCTAAAAAACATCTCGCCAAGACCGGCGCAACCATTCGCATTACCGCCGTCACAAGCTTTTTGATAAAGCTCCTTTGCCTTTTTACTACTTTCAAATAAGCTTAGAATTTTTAGATTGCCTTTTGCATATAAAAAAGCTAGCTGATTACAAGCCCATGCCCTATTTTGCCCGCACTCTTTATCAAGAATTTTTTCGGCCTTTTCGTAGTCTTTGTTTTTTAACGCAGCTTGAACCATATCATACTCATTGGCAAAACAAAAACAGGACACGCATAATATAACAAAATAAATTTTTTTCATTTTTGATCCTTTAATTTATCTTCAATATTTGTTATGACTCTAAATTCAACCCTTTGTGAATTTAAATAATTCTCTTTTAAACCGCTTTTTGAGGTTAAATTTGAATTATCATCAAGTGTTTTAGCAGACGCAAAACCTATGGCCCTAAAATGCTTTTTTAAAAAATCACCTTCTTTTGAATGCCTTAATATATATTCCAAAACAGACTGTGCTCTTTTAGAGGATAAAGCCATATTTTTTAGATATGCATCATCCGCGCTTGCATCATTCCAAACAGAGCTAGTATGACCCTCTATTCGTATTTCGTCGATATTATCTATAATATTTTTATCTGTTATTATTTTTAAATATCTAGGAAAAAAGTTATCCAAAATTTTTTCAAAATCTTTTGATAACTCTGCCTCACCTGTTTTAAAAAGAATTTCCGGCTTATTAAATCTAATAGTAAGATCATCCTCGATAACTGCATTAAATTTGGATAAATCGTCTTTAAATTCTTCTCTCAATAATGCTGTCAAATTTAGTCTTAGCTCTTTATAGTTCTTTGGTATAGCCTGACTCTTTTCTAACTGTTCTTGTAAATTTACAACCTTAGAATTTTCATTTACCTTTAACATATATAAAGAAAACAGTAGCAAAAACACAAGCATCAAAGCTGTCATGATATCGCTCAATGCTATCCAGTAACTATTTTTGCCGGTTTTCTTAAAAAGACTCATTTTATTTTTCGCTAATTTTTTTAAGTAAATTTATGATTTCTTCTTGATTTTTTATAAGCTCGGCCGGATTAAATTCTTCGCTTTTATCTTCTTTGTTTATGGCTCTAAAAAAGAAAATATCAATCAGCTTTAAAAACAGTGACCCAAAAATAGCAAAAATAGATATACTAAAGGCTGTTTTGATACCGTTTATGAGTTTAGGGATACTGCTTTCAACATCATTAGCATCAAAATCAATCAAGCCCAAAAATATACCCAAAAAAGTGAAGCCTATACCTATAGTGATTAAAATATCCGAACTTTGGCTATGTAGTCTTTTGCTTTTTATCAAATTTATTAGAAAAAAAATAAAAAACACAAAAATAATACCAACGCCGATCGTAATGTGCATATTTGAAAATAGAGAATAAATAAAGTCGCCCAAAACAAAATCCTATATTTTTTGTTTAATATTCTAGCATCAACATACTTAAATATTTTATAAATTTATTTTTAAATTTATCCCTTAAAACGCCGTTATCGTCGCCAAAAGACCAAAGATGATGCCGGGCAAATTCGCAGCCGCTAGCGGATAGTCTCTTTTGGCTTTTAGCAGACCGTAGCTAGTCCAGATCGTGCAGTTTATCGCTGCGGCTAGAGGCTGGATAAAAGGCGTTTTGTTGCCCTCAAGGTTGCCCATTATCTGCGGGATATAAGAAATATACATAATGACCGACAGGCACGTGCCTATCCAGCCTAAAATTTGCAAGTTTTTCTCGCTCATTTTTTCTCCTTTGAAATAAAATCCGCATTATACTACTTTTTCGTGCGACGACGCGAAATTTTATCTTGCCCGCCGTCGCGTTTTAATCGCCAAGCTAGGTCAGATTTAGTAAAATGCAGCCTAATTTAAAGGAGAGCAAAATGGCTTACGTGACCTACGACAAGGCAAAATGGCACTGGGGCGCGAAAAAT
>NZ_CALHXD010000056.1 GCF_938040115.1 uncultured Campylobacter sp.
ATCAATAATATTTTAAAAATAAAGATTAATTATAACTTAAATTTAGTTTAAGGCAGCGAAAGATAAAATGCTGAGAACGGAAATTTAGCACAACACAAAAGGTCTACGTAATGCAAGAAGGACTACTTTACAAATACCGTAAAATTCACGATAAAATCATAGCAAACATCGAATTTGCCGTTTATTTTATATTCGCCCTCGGGATTTTTATTATTCCCGGCGATATTCTCTCAAGCTACCCTATTTGCGCAAAATTCGTAAATTTTATGAAACAATACTTTCCAAATGTCCAAATCTTTAGCGACGTTAGCCCTTTCAAGCAAGAGATCGAGTTTTATACGAGCTATATGTGGGTGATCGGGCTACTTTGGGCTGCGGAGATGGCGTTTTACGCGACTTGTTGCTATACGATATTTTACCGAGAGGATAAAGAACTGCAAGAAAAAGTAAAAAGTTTTAGCTGGCCGCTATTAATCTTTGCTTTTGGGATGAGCATATTTGGGATTTATGTATATTACACGGGTTACATCGTCACTGGCGGCGTGAGCTTTATGGCGTGGAGTATCGAGATAGATTTTGCAACCAAATTTGAGATATTTCAATACATACTACTTTTTCAAGCTATTTTTATGTTCGGCGTAGCAATGTTTGTTGCGTTATTTTATACGCTATTTTATAAAATTTATGAAAATTAAAGCAGTAGGTAAAAATTTTAATAAATAAAGGAGAATAGACATGAAGCCAGAGGAAGTAGTTCTCAACAAAGTCGAAATAGTATGCAAAGCAGATAGCGACGACTGCAGAGAGGGTGAAGGCAATAAAACTATGTTAAGTAAAGAAGCCAAAAAAGCCATAAATGATATGGGTGCGATAACCGCAGTAATAGAAGAAACTATAAAAGAGCTAACAAGCAACAAGGGGTTAGCCGCGGCAGTTACAACGGTGGCTCGCTGTATGGGAAATGCTTCAAACACGTTAAGTGTTTTTAAAACCATGTATTCAAATAACCTATCAAGTAAAGCTTTAAAAGCATCTGTTAAAATTTGGGTAATCATGAGTGGAGGAGTAGCTATCGGTGCACAAACGGCTACTAAGAAAGCATAAGCTATAATAATGTCTTAGAAGCCGCTAAATAACTAAATGCAAAAGTCAAATAAGTAGTCATAGATAAGCAAGCCTATGACAGAAGAAATCTTTAAAATTTAGAAATAAGAAATGTTATCGACAAGATAACTCCTGTTTTCTAACATTCCAATAAGAATAGATGAGGAACTGGATCGGGGGGCAAAGGAATATACAAAGTAAAAAGCGGAGATACCCTCTCAACCATAGCTCAAAGAAACGGTATGGTTACTAAAGAGCCGCTAAAGCTAAACACTTGGCTGGTAGATGAAGGTAGAGTAAAATTCTTAAAAAACAAGGTATTGGTAGAATCAAACATACTGGAACTAAACGAGACAGATCACGTTCTAGTAGGCAATAGAAACGCAGAAATATCCTAAAGGGCGGAAAGAGTTTGGGCGCAACAATAGTAAAGATTCAAAAGAGTTCTATCATATTTTATTAAAGATAATAGGAGTTCTTAGGGTGGCAATGTAAGTCGTAGCTAAAACTATGTTTAAGTTATTATAGTTTGTATTTTTGTCTTATCAATCTTAGAAAAGTGATGTAGAGAGGGGGTGGAAACAAAATTTAAGAAATTTAAGCCCTAACAAGGGCTTAAAAAATTATAGTCCTTCAAAAGGATTAGTTACTACGTCGTCGCGATCGACTACGTAAGGTATTAAAGCTGCTTGGCGAGCGCGTTTGATAGCCTTTTCGACCATCTCTTGGTATTTTTTAGAAGTGCCGGTTAGGCGTCTTGGCATGATTTTAAATCTCTCTGACAAGCAGTACTTCAAAAGCGAAGTGTCCTTGTAGTCGATAAAATCTATCTTTGCCTCTGTAAATTTGCAGTATTTGCGTGAATATTTTCTTTTTTCAGCCATTGTTTTTTCCTTAATTAAAATGGTATCGTTTCGTCGCCGTCATCGTATTTGTCGGCATCTATATCTATTTCTCGGACGTTATCGCCATAGTATTCGTCTTTTGGCTGTTGCTTTTGTTGCTGCGGTTTATTAAAATTTTGCCTTTGCGCGCCGCCTTGAGCGTAGCTATTTTGCTGATTTTGTCCGCCTTGATAGCCGCCGCCGTAGCCGTTATTTTGGTAGCCGCCTTGCTGATAGCCTTGATTACTATTTTGACTATATCCGCCTTGCTGTTGTCCTCCGCCTAGCATCTCCATATTTTCCACGCTGATAGTGTGTTTGCTTCTATTTTGTCCGTTATTGTCCGTCCATTGGTCGAATTTTAAGCGACCCTCAACTAAAAGCTTTGAGCCTTTGGAAAGATATTGGTTTGCTATTTCCGCTTGTTTTCCGAAAAATGTTATGTCTATAAAGCACGTTTCTTCGCGTTTTTCGCCGTTTACGTTAAATTTTCTCGTCACGGCGATGGCGCTGTTGCCTATGGCTGCGCCCGCAGTCGTATATCTAAGCTCGATATCTCGTGTTAAATTTCCTACCAAAACGACTCTATTAAACATTTTTCGTCCTTATTCTTGCGCTGCCGGAGCTTCTTCTGCTTTGACTTTCGGTTCTTTTTTGTTTAGTTTGATGCCCTTGCTCATCTTTTCCCAAGCGGCGATCTCTTTTTTGTTTTCAAATTTGACCGTTAAGAATTTGATGATCTCTTCGGTGATTCTGATGATACGCTCGACTTCGGCGATAGCTTGAGTCGGAGCCTCGAAATACACGACGAAATAAGTTCCGCGCTCGTATTTTTTTACGGTATAGGCTAGTTTTCTAGTGCCCATAGACTGCACAGACGCGATATTTGCGCCGTTTTTGGTTAGGATTTCTTTAACGAAATCAACTTTTGCGCTTACTTCTTCTTCCGTCAAAGTAGGCTTCAAAATGAATAAAAGCTCGTAGTGCTTCATTGATTCTCCTTGTGGGTATTAAGCTCGTTTGCGCGGTTGCAAACGGGCAAGGAAGTCTTTCGACAAGAGCTGATTTTATCTTTTTTTTACTTAATATTTGCTGTTTTTGCCGATAAGATTTTGTAGGCCCAGCACGCAGGAGAGCAGAAAAGTTTTTTTATCGAGCGAGGAGTTTGTTTTTAGCTCAAATTCCGCCAAATTTAACGCGGTAAAAATTTCCCTATACGCTTTTAAATTTACCGCCAGACACTGCCTTTTTAGTTCGTTTGCGACGTTTGGTGGTGGCGCGTAGCTTAGCGTTTCTTTTATGTCAAATTTACCAGTTATTTTGATGTCGGCATGTAACTTAAAAAGTCTAAAAAACGCACGGTAAAGCGAGTTAATAAACAAAATTTCATTAAAATTTCCATCATCCGCGCAGGAGAAAAAATCGGCTCTGATATCTTTTAGCGCGATAAATTTATCGAAAAAATCGTCAAAACTCACGCTTGATAGCGAAAAAACCAAGCTTCTTACGATATTTTCGTTTATAGGCTCGTTTAGGGAGGCTAGTTTATTTAGCTCGCTTGCGGCTAGATATAAATTTTCGTTGTGTATGCGGTAGAGTTCAAATAGCGCGTTTCTCGTTATATTTAGGCTCATTTTTGCAGCTTGTCTGCCGAGTAAATTTACTGCCTCTTCGGGCGAGCCGGGTTTAAAAAATCTCGCAAAATTTACCCCAAAAGCCTTTTGCGTATCAAAAACGGCTTTGGCGTCGGGCTCGAAAAGCTCGAAAATAAATACGCCGCCGTTTTTGCAACCGTCTATCAGGATTTTTAGCTCTTTTGCGGGGATTTTTTTGTCGCTTTTTACGTGCAAAAGCGGGCTGTCGCCAAATAGCGAAGGCTCGCAAAGATGCGAGCGCGCAGCCTCAAAATCGTACTCGTCGTAGTAAAGACTCAAAATTTCAAAATCTTTAAATTTGGCTAAAATTTCCTTCGCAAAAAGCTCGATTTGGTATTCGTCTGCACCGTAAAGCAAGAAATAATTTGGAAATTTGGCCGAATTTAGCGCGGCCTCTAGCTCTTTTCTATACATCGATTTTCTTTACGACCTTACCGAAAATTTCGGCCGTTGCGATATTTGCGTCCGTGATTTCGACGATGACTTTTTGCAGTAAATTTACGCTGTACGCGCCCAAAAATATCCTAGCGCCTTTTATCTCGTCGTCAAGCCTAGCTATCGCGACGTTTTGATTTTCGCTGATATAGGCGTTAAAGCGCTGTCCGATGCGCTCTTTTGCCCAGCGCGCGAATTTTCTATCCATAAAGTCAAATGCTACCCTGTCGGCTTCGCGTTCGAGTTCGCTTAAATTTGAGCAAGTCGCTTCGATATTTAAAAGCAGGTAGTTGAAAAATTTCTCGTCGTTGCGCAGTTTGGCCTTTAAAAGGCGGTGTAGCGTGAGATCGGAGTAACGGCGGATCGGACTCGTAAAGTGCGTGTAGCGCTCAAATCCCAGTCCGAAGTGGCCTAAATTTTGCGCGCCGTATTCGGCCTTTTTTTGCGATTTGATGATGAGTTTGTCGATCTCCTCGCGGTTGCCTACGGCGTCGGCCTGCGCTTGGATTTTGCGAACCAAATTTGCGATATCGCTCTCATAAACGAAGTCAAAGCCTAGAGCGCCGAGGTCTTCGAGCAAAATTTGGATTTTTCGCAGATCCGGCGAGCCGTGATTTCTAAAAACGCCTTTGCCGATGCGTTTTGCCGCCGCGACGTTGGCTAGCAACATGCAGTCTTCGACTAGTCTGTGCGAGTCGGTATCGGTTTCAAATCTCGTAGATGAAAGGCCGCCGTCCGCATCAAGACTCATACGAAGTTCCTGCGTTCTAAAGTCAAACGCGTTTTTCAGGCGTTTTTTGCGTAGGCGCGAAGTTAGCTCAAAAAGCGGCTTTATCCAGCAGGTTTCATCCTTGCGTTCGCCGCGTAAAATTTGATCGACTTCGTCGTAGTTAAAGCGTCTTTGCGAGACTATAACGGCTTCTAAGAGCTCTTCTTTTACAACTGCATCGTTTTCGCCTAGCGTGATTTTAAAGCAAAACGCAAGGCGCGCGGCATTTGGCTTTAGCGAACAGATATTTTCGCTCAAATTTCGCGGCAGCATCGGCACGGCTTTATGCGGAAAATATATCGAAAATCCGCGCGTTTTGGCCTCGGCGTCTATCGGAGAGTAGGGGGTTACGTATTCGCTCACATCGGCGATCGCGACGTAAATTTCGCGCTTTTTCTCGTCAAAATATATCGCGTCGTCGAAGTCTTTGGCATCGACGGGATCTATCGTGCAAAATGGCAAATCCCGCAAATCCGCTCGCTGCGGGTACATCGTAGGATCGACCTCATCGCCCCATGCAATCGCTTCAGCTTCGCACTCTTCGTTAAATTCGTCGTTTTTATTAAATACGGCGAGCGAAATTTTCTCGTCGCTGAGCGGGTCGTTTATGTTGCCGATAACCTCGACTATTTCGTTATTTATGTTGCCGATTTTTAGTAGAGTGCCGGGCGGCAGCATTTTTAGCGATTTTTGCGAGGCCTTTAGCGGCGAGCTAAGCGCTGTTTTTACGTTTACGCCAAGGATTACAGAGCCTATTTGTTTGGTGTAGACTACGCTTGTTTCGTTGGCGAGTTTTAGCGTCATCACGACCTTGGCGCTTTGGCGTTTTTTCTTTAGCGGCAGGAGTTTTGCCAGCACGATATCGCCGTAGTGCGAGGCGTTTAAATTTTTATTTTCTATTATTATATCTTGCTTAAAGCGTTTATCGTAGGGCGCCAAAAAACCCGTGCCGTTTGCACTTATATCTAGCTTGCCGCAAACAAAGCCGTTATTTAGGTAGTAACGGTCTTTGTGGTGGCTTACGGCGTTTAAATTTAGTAAATTTCGTAGGATTTCTTTATCGGAGGAGGCGACTTCCTTTTCGCTCACTCCGTCAAGTAGTTTGGTTAAAAAATCTTTCACAAATTCGCTTTGACTTTTGCGACGGCTTCGAGGAATTTATCTTGCGCAAAGCCGTATTCGTCGAGGTACATTAGCGTGTTTTGCAGATTGTCGTCGTTTAGCTGGTTAAAGATATTGACAGCATTTTTTACGACTTTAAGTGCTTTTGAGTAGCTTTTTATGTGTTCAGGTGCATCGTCTGGGTTGTTTGAATACAAAATCGCGTCGACAAGCTCAGGCTCAAGATTCCATTGTTCGAAAATTTTAGCCGTTACGGTTTCGTTAGAGATGCCGACGATCTCGTTTTCTAGCTCAGATAAATCAAAAGGGCTTGAAATATTTTTTAATTTTGACTTAAAGTCATCGGCTTTGCCTGTTTCGTTTAGCTCGTTGGATATAACGATTTTGCCGACTTCTAGCATGAACGAAGCAGGGCTTAAAACTGTAAGCTCGCTAGCGTTGATTTTTGAATACCAGTTATACATCAAAGCATTTTGCATTATAGAAATATTTAAAAAATCTTGACTAGTGATACCGTATGGATCTAAATTTATCTTAAAGCTTTTTTTAACCGCGCTCGATAGAGCAAAACCGCGTATAGTCGCCATGCCAAATAGCGTAACGGCTCTTGATATCGTAGTAATCTCTCTGCTAAATCCATAAAGAGGGGAGTTTGCCGAGCGTAGTATATTTGCCGTTAACATCGGGTCTTTTTCGACTATTTGAGATAGATCGTTAAGCGAACTATTTTCGTCTGAGCAAACGGTTTGAATTTTTATTATCGTATCGTCAAGCGGCGGAAGAGCCTTTATATGTTTATAAATTGATTCATTCATTTTTTACACTTTGCATCGAGATTTCGTAAGTGACAATTCTACACTAAAAGGCTTTTTAAAAAACTTAAATACATACGTTAAGCTTATTTTAGCGACTAAATAGTATAATCTCGCAAATTTTTTAAAAGGAGAGAATATGGCAGTAAGCATTTACTATGACAAAGATTGCGATTTAAGCTTGATTAGAAGCAAAACCGTGGCGATGATAGGTTTTGGTTCGCAAGGACACGCGCATGCTGAAAATTTGCGCGATAGCGGCGTAAAGGTGATCGTAGGCCTGGCAAAGGGCGGTAAAAGCTGGGCTAAAGCCGAAGCAAAGGGATTTGAGGTAAAAACCGTAGCCGAAGCCGCAAAGGCCGCAAACGTCATAATGATACTGACTCCGGATGAGCTTCAAGCTGAAATTTTCGAGCGAGATATAAGGCCAAATTTAAACGAAGGCGACGCGATAGCTTTTGGACACGGCTTTAACGTACATTTTGGACAGATAAAAGCTCCCGAAGGTATCGACGTCATCATGATCGCTCCAAAAGCGCCGGGCCATACGGTAAGAAGCGAATTTGTCCGAGGCGGCGGCATCCCTGATCTAATCGCCGTAGAGCAAAACGCAAGCGGAAAGGCTAAAGAGCTAGCTCTAAGCTATGCTAGCGCGATCGGCGGCGGCAGAACTGGTATCATAGAAACTACATTTAAAGACGAGACTGAAACCGATCTTTTCGGCGAGCAGGCTGTACTTTGCGGCGGGCTTTGCGCGCTGGTAAACGCGGGCTTTGAGACGCTGGTAGATGCCGGATATGAGCCTGAGATGGCGTATTTTGAGTGCTTGCACGAGCTAAAACTAATCGTCGATCTAATGTATCAAGGCGGCATGGCCGATATGCGCTACTCTATCTCAAACACCGCAGAGTACGGCGACTACGTAAGCGGACCGCGCGTCATCGGCGAAGATAGCAAAAAAGCGATGAAAGAAATCCTAAAAGAGATCCAAAACGGTAAATTCGCAAAAGACTTCATCCTCGAGCGCAAGGCCGGATACGTGCGCATGAACGCAGAGCGCGGCATCGCCGAGAGAAGCTTGCTAAATCAAACCGGCAAAAAACTACGCTCGATGATGCCTTGGATCAGCTCGGGCAAACTCATCGATCAAAGCAAAAATTAATTGAACTCGAAACCTAGAAAAAAAGCCGCGAAAAGGCGCTCCAAAAAGGGGCGCTCGCGCGGCGGCCTAAAGCTGCTACTTTCCGCTTTTCTCATCGCCTGTATCTTGCTTGTTGGGGCGTTTTATCTGCTAGACGTCAGGGTAAAAGTCAAAAGTGATAACGCGCTGATCGCTAAAATCGAGCGGTATTTCGGCGACAAAAGCGAGCCCGAGCAAAAGCAAAATTTAAGCCACAAACCAAGCCTTTCGGCCTCAAACAGCTCTGAAAAAGTCACCATAAAAGACGCGCAAGCCGCCTCAGGTGTGCACTCTAGAGCAAATTTGACCGATATCAAGGCGCTTTTTGACGAGGCGGAAGCTAAAGGTAAAGTAAAAATCGGCGACGAAAAAGCTAGAGCTGAAGAAAAAAACTATCAAAATTTGCCAAACGAGCAGGCTAAATTTGATAAAAACTTGCAGGGCGCGCCTGCGGTTAAAGATATAAAATCGCTTGAAGGCGGAAATTTGGCGTCCCGCGATACCTCCGAGCTGGACGGCGCAAACGCCAAAAAGGTCGGCGAGCTAAATTTGACAAATTTAAGCTCTAAATACGAGCCGGCTAAAACCGCTCAAAATGGAGGCGATAACGTCAAATTTGACGCCTCGCAAGCGCCTCAAAGGACGCATATTTTTGCAAATTCCGAAGCCGTGATCTTTGACGATACGCCTATGCCGCAGGCGAAAAATAACCCCCTCGAGCAGGCGTTAAAAAAAGAAAAAATTAATATCGAATTTAGCGACGCAAACGATCAGGCAGGGCAGGTCGAAGTAAAATTTGACGCCGAAAATGCGACGCAAAGCGCCGAGAAAAACGAGCAAGAAAAGAGCGAAAAAGAAAAGCCTAAAAAGGACGAAAAAGCTAAATTTACAGACTCGCAAAAGACGGATAAAAAAAGCTCAACCGAGACAAACGAGGTAAAGGCCGCCGTAAAAGCTGGCTACAAACCGCGTCTAGTCATCATCATCGACGACGTGGCGTACAAGCACCAAGCAGACGCGATAAAAGCGGTAAATCTAAAGCTCACGCCGTCCTTTTTCCCAGCTACTTCCGCCCACCCCGAGACGCCTGTTTTGGCGCGGCGTTTTAGTTTTTATATGATCCACCTGCCTATGCAGGCTCTAGGCGGCTTTAAGGGCGCTGAAATCGGCACTCTTACGGTCAACGACGACTACGAAAAGATCGCAAAAAAACTGCAAAGTATCAAGCGAGACTTTCCAAATCTAAAATACATCAACAACCACACGGGTAGCCGATTTACTAGCGACGCGGCCGCGATGGATAGAATGATGCGGGCGGTGCGGGACGAAAATTTGATATTTGTCGATAGTAAGACGACCTCGCCGACTAAGGTCTACGGCGCGGCGAAAAAATACTCGATGCCATACATCGCGCGCGACGTGTTTTTGGATCACGACGGCTCAAAAGCGGCGGTGCGAAAGCAGCTAAAATACGCCGTCGAGCTAGCTAAAAAGCGCTCATACGCCATCGCGATCGGCCATCCGCACAAAAATACGCTCGAAGTCCTGCAAGAAAGCGCAAAACTCTTGCAAGAGGTCGAGGTTGTCTATCTAAAGGATCTTTTTTGAACGTCTTAACCGAGCTTCCTAGCGGTCTTTTGCGTCTAAAAAAGCCGCCGAAAAAGCTGTATTTTGAGGGAAATTTAGCCCTGCTCGAGCGCCCTATGGTCTCGATCGTGGGCTCCAGAAAGGCAAGCGCTTACACTAGGCAGTGCGTAGAGGCGCTAGCTAGGACGCTGGCAAACAGCGGAGTTTGCGTAGTTAGCGGTGCGGCCATCGGCGTAGATATCGCCGCGCACAAGGGTGCATATCCGCATACGGTCGCCGTTTTTGGCAACGGACTAAACAAAATCTACCCGCCAAGCAACGCCAAAATCATCAAAGAAATTTATCAAAACGCGCTGGCTCTTAGCGAGTATGACCCGGGCGAGCCGCCGCTTGCTTATAGATTTTTGGAGCGAAACCGTATCGTAGTCGCGCTCTCGCAGGCTCTAGTCGTGGCGCAGGCTGACGCTAAAAGTGGCTCGATGCAAAGCGCGCGCATGGCAAAAGAGCTTGGCGTGCCGATATTTACGCTGCCTCAGCGCCTAGGCGAGAGCGATGGGACAAACGAGCTACTAGCTAGCGGCGCGGCAAATTTGATAAACGATTTTGACGCCTTTGCGCTTCGTTTCGGCAGCAAACCCGCGCCCGCGCAAGAGGATGAGGTGATAAAATTTTGTAAAAACGGCGCGAGCCTTGATGCGGCTTTGGCGAAATTCGGCGATAAAATTTACGAATACGAACTCGAAGGCAAGCTGCGAATATCGGGGCTTACGGTGTTTGCGGAGTAAATTTGCTTTATCTGTTTTTTAAATTTTGCGCTAGGCGAGCGGTTTAAATTTGAAAGGTCGAGCAAACGGCGGCAAATTTAAGCAGCTTTTAGTTTAAATTCGCACGGTTTGCAGGCGATTTTTAAATTTTATGATTACGTAAATTTTTGGCGTGCGAGAGCAAAATTCGCTCGCTCGTTTTTGCTGTTTTTTAAATTTGCTCGAGCTTGCTTGGAGTAACGTTTTTAGCGGACTACGTTTGCTAATATTAGTCAAATTTGTACGATAAATTTTACGGCAAATTTGTTTGCGGCGGGTTTAATTATTTTTGGTAATTTCTTAAATTTGCTGCTTTTGCGGATTTATTTGTAACGCAAATTTGAACTGCCCGGTTTAATGTCTCGCAAAAATCGGCAAACGGCAGCGATTTTTCGATATAAATTTGCCTGCAAATAACCGAAATCAGGCACAAAAATCAAAATCTAAAGGACGAAAATGAGCATAATGGCCATCGACGTTGGGCTAAAACGTATCGGCGTGGCGCTAGCCGTCGGGCAAACCGTGATGCCGCAAACGCCCGTTTTGCGCAAAAATCGCAATCAAGCAGCGCGCGACGTTAGCGCCGTTTTACGCGAATACGGGGCAAAAAAGCTAGTCGTGGGCGTGCCGCTTGGGGGATCTAGCGAGGACGAGATGCGGCGGCGGATCGCGCACTTCGTGTCGCTGCTCGAATTTGACGGCGAGGTGGTCTATCAGGACGAGGCGATGAGTAGCTTTGAGGCGAGCGAAATTTACGCCGAGGGTAGGCGCGACGGACGGCTAGATAGCATCGCTGCTATGATTATTTTGAAGCGGTATTTGGGGCTTTGAGGCGGTTTGCAAAAATTGGCGCACGGTAAAATGGCGGCAAATTTGAGTTTTGCGCCAGAGTTGCGTTGGGGCCGTCTCGGCCGATCGTTGCCTCGCATATAGTGTGAGTAAAATTTGAGTCAAATTTACGCCTCGGCTGTAAATTTAGCCGATGTTTTGCGTAAAATTTAAAAGCGACTTGAGCGGAGGATTTGCGAGTCAAATTTGACTTGAGGGTTGGGCGCGCTACGACTCGGAGTCAAATTTTATCAAAAGTCAGCCGCTATCAGCTATAGCGCCGTATCCAATCATCCAAAAAACGCATTTGCTCCGCCGTATGAAACCAATGTTCGCCGTTTTTCATGACGGTAAGCGTTGCGCCGATTTGGTTTGCAAACTCGCAAATCGTTTCAAAAGAGGTTAGATCGTCATTTTCGCCGTATAAAATATGCGTCGGCGCCGTCCAGCAGATAGGATGCTCTCTGGCGTAGCAAAGATATTTCCACGAAAGTTGTTCTCCGCATTCCGTATCGAGCTCGCCCCTGTCTCGCAGCTCATCCTCGCTCACGCACGCCTGCGACATCATTTTTTCGATTAAAATTTGCATATTTACGATCGGCGAAATAAAATACGCCTTTTTTATCCCCATGCCCTGTAAGGCATGCATGGCAAAAAACGCGCCGATACTGTTTGCGACGATTGTCACGGATCTGCGGTTTTTAAGGATGTGCTCAAAAAACGGCACAAATTCCTCTTTCGCATCCCACGGCGAGCGAGCCTTGTAATCAAATCCCAGCACGTCGCTATCTGCAAAAAGCGGTTGATAATGAGCCGCTTCTTGCGCGCTTCCGCCTTTACCGTGTATATACACGACTATATTTTTCATGATTTTTCCTTTTTGCTGCCGCTAAAATTTAGCTTTGCAGCCGTTTGCTCTAAAATTTGAGCAGTCCGTCCTCGTCAAATTTAAAGTCAGGCCCCCAAGCCACCTCCCAGTAGTATCCGTCCGGATCGGCAAAATACG
>NZ_CALHXD010000057.1 GCF_938040115.1 uncultured Campylobacter sp.
AGAGCGACTTTTGGATCTGCGAGCAAATTTGCAAACGCTGGGGCAGAGGCGAGGTATTTAGCGAGGGCAAGGACGAGCTAGGCTGGATGAAGGAATTTTACGCCGACGCGGCAGAGCAGGCTAAAGGGCTAAGTTTAACCATGCCTAGCTTTGAGGAATTTTACGAAAAAGGCTACGTGAGGTTTGAAAAAGACAACACGGAAACCGACCTATACACGCGTCTAGCGGCCTTCCGCGAAAATCCCGCCAAAAACCGCCTAGGCACTCCGTCGGGCAAGATAGAGATCTACTCGCCGACGATAGCGAAGATGAACTACGCCGACTGCCCGCCGATGCCTACGTGGATCGAGCCAAAAGAGTGGCTAGGCAACGCGACGAAAAAATACCCGCTACACGTCGTTAGCCCGCACTCTCGCTACCGCCTGCACAGCCAGCTAAACAACTCTATTATTAGAAATTTCGCCGAAGTTAGCGGCAGAGAGCCGGTGCTAATAAATCCAAAAGACGCCAAAGAGCGCGGCCTAGCTACGGGCGACGTCGCTCGCGTATTTAACGAACGCGGCGAAATTTTAGCTGGCGTGCTAGTCACCGACATCGTGCCTGAGCACGTCGTAGCTATCTGCGAGGGCGCGTGGTACGACCCTGAAAAATGGGGCGAAAAGAGCCTCTGCCAGCACGGCTGCGTAAACGTGCTAACCTTTGACAAAGGCACGTCAAGTCTCGCGCAAAGCAACTCGGCTCACACCGTGCTAGCGCAGATTGAGAAATTTAAGGGGGAGATTAAACCTATAACGGCGTTTTCAAAACCTAAAATCTTACAATCTTTGTAGCGAGTCGTCTCGCGGGCATCTTTGCTTGATCTCGTAAAATTTTCGCTCCGCAGGCTATATGCCTAGCGCACGCTCAAATTTTACTTCAAAACAAGCAAATCTGCTCCGCGATACTTCCGCTTACGTTTCTTGATTGTGTGCCTTTTTGCAAGCGCTTTTTGTAGAGCTAGTAAAATTTCTGCTTGATGAACTATATGTTCTATCTACGCCGAAATTTTACGTCGCAACCACAAAAATCATCTCAAAATACTTCCGCTTACGTTTTTTGGGCGGCGCGTCGTCTCGCGGGCATCTTTGCTTGATCTCGTAAAATTTTCGTGCTGACGAAGTCAGGCGCCGCATCCGTTTGAGCGAGAGCGTAAAATTTGAGCGTAAAATTGATCTCTTAGTTAAGCCCATTTTTAAATTTGAACGCAAATTTTGCGCGGATTAAAAACTCTGCTAAAATTCGCTCAAATTTAACCCAAAGGCCACGCCGTGCAAATCCCAAATTTGATCCGAAATTTTATCCGCAAACGCATCGTTTCAGAGTGCATTTTACTGCCTTTTTTCTACCCCGACAAGGGCGAGTTTGAGAGCTTTCAGGAGGGATATAGACTCGTTAGCCGCAAAACGGGCGAGGAGCTAGCAGACGATACGCCCGGGCAGTGGCGCAAGAGCTGGCGGGTCATCGCGCGTAACGGCATGGACGATCCGTTTTTTATGGATTTTGCTCTTGGTGACGCTTCACCCGTGTATTTTGCCTATCACGACGCTGGCTCTTGGGAGCCGATAAAGGTTGCGGACGACATCGTTAAATTTGAAGAAATTTTAACCGTACTTGCCGCGCTTGAGGCGCCTTGCTCGCTTGAAGCGATCGCTCCGCTTGCTGATTTAAACAACGAATTTTACCGCGAGCTGGCGGACGATTACGCCCGCGAGATAACTTTTAGCGAAATGATCGCGCTGCGAGGCAAAATTTAGCTAAATTTCGCTACCATACGCTGCATCTTCAAAAAAGGAAAGACATGAAAAAATCGTTATTTTTAGTTGCGCTTTGCGTATTTGCCGGCCATTTGGCGGCCGAGGAAACTCCTGCTGCTTGCAAAGAGTACGAAAAGGTTTCTTACGAGTTCATCGACGCGATGGCAAAACAAGCCAAAGCTCAGGGCAATAAGGAATTTAGCGCCGAGGCGACAAAAAAAGAGTTTGAGGCCGACTACGCTAGCATAAAAAAGCTAAGCAAGGAGGAGCAAGAAGTCGCTTGCCATAAGGGTACGGCCGAGGTTAAAGAGATTACGAATATGCTAAAATCAAGCGGATTGCTAAAATAATTCGCTTTTTGGTTAGGATAGGCTAGGCGACGCAAATCTCGCAAAACGCTATGGTTAAGCGTCGCTACGGCCCATCTAAATTTACGCTTAAGAAAGCTAAATTTGCCGCTTGGTTTAAATTAAACGCGGCGACAAAGGTCTAAAGCCCGCGCTAAAGCAAATAGCGCGATATTTTAGCTCTTAAATTTAGCGTCTTTTGCGCCGAATTTACGCTAAAATCTCACTTCTGCGCCGTAAAAATCTCTCCGCTAAATATCGCTTTTACCGTATAAAAGCCCACGATACCTATAAAAACGCATAGGATGGCAAAACCCGTCGCTCCCGCAAACAAGAAAAATTTGATCCCGTTAAACTCAAACGCTCGCAAAAACGCGATGCTAGCCGCAGCCGTCGGGAAGGTAAACGCCCACCACGAGAGGAAAAATTTAAGCCGCAAAAAGCTTTTAAACATAAAAAGGATGAGAAGCGCGAAAAATAGCGTGACGTAGAGCATGATCTTTGCCGTCGCGTCAAAGCCGCCGGTGAGCTTTACGTAGTCTAAAAACGCCATCGCAGGCGGCGCGATCACGATAAAAAGCGTCGGGATAAATTTCTGCGGCATCTGATCGTGAAAGATGATGCGGTAAAACAAAACCGCAAAAAGCACGGGCCAAAAAAATATCCCGATCGCAAAGTAATACCACGCAAGCTCGCTCGCGGCGGGCGCTGCAAGCGGGACAAAGAGATTGCCCACGATCGGGATGAACCACGCGGGGTTTGAGTGCGCGATCTGGACGTTATTTTTGATCCAAAAAGACACGACATGTAGCGTGATAAAGGTCTGAAACGTTACGCCCATGCAAAAAAGCGCGTCGTAAACGGGCGCAAAGTCCCGCCAGAGCGAGGCGACTAGCAGCGTGCCGATCGAAAATGCGGCGAAAAAATTTACCCGCACCGGATGGAAAAACTCAGCCTTGCAAGCTTGCGGGTATCTGATCAGCTTTGCCGCGTAACAAGCGCAGATGAGCGCGTATGCTAGGCTCGCCGCGGCGCGTAAAATCTCAAAAACCGCGCCTGAGATATCAAAGATCAAATTTAGCCGTTCGTATGCGAGAGCCAGCCCGCCAAGCCCCATAACTACGGTGTAAAACATAATCGGAAAGTGCTGCAGCCAGCTTGGTTTTTCGTCCTGCGTTTTCATATTTTTCCTCGTTTTTTCTAAATTTTAGCCAAATTTTAGCGCAATCTCGGTGAGTTAGTCACGAAATAAATCAATGCTTAAAATATTTTGTAGCTAAATTTTATCACCGCGCTTTTACGTAAAAGAAAATATAATTAAGAAAAGCCAAAATTTAACCAAGGAGCGCGTATGTCGGGAGACGAGCTAAAAGATACGCTAAAGCAGCGGTTTACCTCTAAATTTACGCTTAGTGCGCAGGATGAAGAGGCGGTGTTAAAAAGCGCGACGCTAAAAAGCTTTAAAAAAGGCGAGAGGATATACCCAAAAGATGGCTGCCTTGGCTACGCGATCATCATAAGCGGACGTGCGCGCGGGCTGGTTAGCACGAGTAATTTTAAAGAGATCACCGTCTTTAACCTACAAGACGGCGATAGCTGTATGCTGTGCGGCTTTTGTTCGCTAGGAGCGCTACAAGCGGAGATAAATTTACAAATCGAAGATGACGTGCGGATGATTTTGATCCCGAGGGAGATATTTAAGAGGCTACGCGAAAACTATCCGCAGGTGGCAAATCACGCGCTAGAGCTCATGGCTACGCGGTTTAGCTCCGCGATAACGGCGATGGATCAGACGCTATTTTTACCGCTAGCTCGGAGAATAATAAATTTCCTCGAGCAAAACGGCGCGAAAAACGGGCTAAAGATCACGCACGAACAGATCGCAAACGACATCGCTAGCGCGAGAGAGGCGGTATCAAGAGCGCTAAAAGAGATGCAGAAAAAGGGGCTCGTCGAGCTAAAACGCGGAGTCGTGACGTTAAGGTGACTTTGTTACATATTTAAATTTTAAAATGCGCTATGATTTGACAATAACTTCTAAAAGGAGCTTTTATGCAAAGCATCGACAGAAGAGGCGTCTTGAAAATTTTAGGCGCGGCGGGGCTAGCGGCGGCGGGAGTCGCAGGGGTTAGCAAGCTAAATGCGGGAGAAAATGCGGACATCCGCGCAAATATCCTAATAATCGGCGGCGGTCTAGGCGGCATCAGCCTAGCGGCGAAACTACGACGAGATATGCCAAACGCCGAACTAACTGTTCTTGATAAGGACGAGTACTTCTACTATCAGCCCGGCTTTACGCTCATCGCAGCCGGTCACTATCTGCCCGAAGACATAACCTACGAAAAATCAAATTTGATCCCAGACGGCGTAAAATGGATAAAGCAAAATGCCGCATCCATCGATCCGGCGGCAAATTCCGTCAAGCTAGAGGACGGGTCAAATTTAAGCTACGACTACCTCGTGATAGCTAGTGGAGCGGAGTATGAGTTTGAGAGCGTAAAAGGGCTTAGCGCCGACGATATCGGTAGCGACAACGTGACTTCTATCTACACGATCCCTGGCGCCGTTGCTATGTCTGGCATAATGAAAAAAGTCGGCAAAGAAGGCGGCAAGATAGTCTTTAGCGACAACAAAACACCGATGAAGTGTTCGGGCGCAAATAAAAAAGTAACGCTGCTAACCGAAGATATGGCGCGAAATTTAGGCAACAGAGACAAGCTTGATATCTCGATATACTCGGGTGCTCGGACGATATTTTCCGCTCCTGTTTATGCTAAAATGATAGAAGGAATGCTAGAGGAGCGAGACGTGAAGTATTTTACCTCGCATCAGCTGGTTGAGGTGGATAAAAGTGCCAATATAGCGGTATTTGAGCACGATATGCCGTACCGCGAAAACGGCGAAAATAAACTCGCTAAAGAGCTAGTCGAAGTAAAATTTGACTACCTACATCTAGTGCCTCGCATGAAGGCTTCTAAAATCTACGCCGATGCAGGGCTAAGCGTAGAAAAGGGCGATGTGGCAGGCAACTGGATTAGCCTCACGCGCGAGACGCTGCAACACTCGAAATTTAAAAATATATTTGCTATCGGCGACGTTTGCGGATTTGCTGCGGGCAAAACAGGAGCTAGTATACGCAAGATGTATCCAGTGCTGGCGCAAAATCTAGCCGACGTTATAAAAGGACGCGAACCGAGTGCTAGATACGGCGGCTACACCGCCTGCCCGCTGCTAACGAAATTCGGCAAGGCGGTGATGGTGGAGTTTAACTGGACGGGCAAGCCCGAGCCTACGATAGCGTGCATGGGCGCGACTCGCGAGAGCTACCTAAACTGGGCGATGAAGCTATATATGATGAAGCCGATGGTCATGCAAGGCATGATAAGAGGCCTAGCATAAAGGAGAGAAAATGCAAAACGTCGGGATTTTAGATAAAACTATCCGCCTAGTAATCGCTGCGGTTTGGATATACGCATTTGGGTTCGTCTGTGAGTGCTGGCTGTGGTTGGTCGGTCTCGTGCCGCTACTGACGGCTGTTTACGGTTATTGTCCTCTTTATAAATTTTTTGGTATAAATACGTGTAAAAAATGTAAAAACAAAGAGAGGAAAACGCAATGCTAAGTAAAAAAACTAGGATAATAAGAGCGCTGATCGGACTAGCGATAATGATCGCAGGAGCGGTGTTTGGCAGCTGGTGGGGGCTGGTCGGGCTCGTGCCCTTTATCGTGGGCGTCACGGGATTTTGCCCCGCTTGCTACTTTTTAAACCGCTGTTCGCTAAAGCGTTAAATTTAGCCGAATTTACTCGCGCGGGCTTAAATTTAACCTCAAATTTGAGTCCGCGCTTTGTTTTTAGATAAATGCAAATTTGAGCTTTATAAACCGCACTCTTTACGGCGCAAATTTTGCCGTCCGCATCTTCAAATTTAACTCCCGCTTACTCATTTTTAACGCGATATGCATCAAATTTAAGCTAAAATACGCCAAATTTTTAAAAGGATAAACGTGAACGATTTTAAAAGATTAAACGAGCTAGTAGCCGCAGGCAAAGACGAGCTAAACGCGATGTATAGGCAGCTAGATAATCCAAGCGATATCGTGCTAAAGATGCTAAAAATCGCAGGGTTTAAGGGTGAAAAGAGTGAAAAAATCGCGGTTTTACGCCGCATAGTCGATCTAAAGGTTGAGCCGCTAGAAAACGAGCTAAAAAAACAAGGGCGCGAGGAAGCTGCGATACAGCGCATAAAAGACGAAGCTTTTGAGCTCGTGCGCGAGTTTTACGAGGGGCGTTTTGAAAAGCTTTTGGCGCGGGTAAAAGAGGAGAAAATTTTAGACGAGTTTTACTCGGCGCTACTTAGCGGCATGCACGGCGCGGGACTAGCGATGAACGCGTGGCAAAGCGCGTGGGACAGGCAAATCCTGCAAACGACGAATAAAGAATTCGAAGCTAAATTTGCAAATATGGCTGAGGCGATCAAATTTATCGACGAAAACCGCCTATACCAAACGGACGGCGGACAAAAGGGCGAGCGAAGCTACGGCGCAGTCATGAAAAACGGCGATAAATACGCTTTTGCTCCGTATGCCACGGCTTTTGAAAAAGAAGTAAAACGCGTGGCGGACGCTCTGGACGCGCTAATCAAAAATCTAAAATCGCTAGCTTTAAATGACGAGCAAAGAGCCTACGTAACGTACTTTGAAAAGCTAAAGGCGGCGTTTTGCGAGCGAGAAAACGACCGAGTGATCCCGGCGTGGCAGGATGCCGAGCGCGCGTGGATGGATGTAAAAGGCCCGCTGCAGCCCGGCCATCCGCTCGAGTACTACGAGGATGCCTACACGCATGCCGTCGCACTCGAGTGGGACGTTAGGCTCTCAGGCGCCAGCGATTTTGACGAGGAGAAGTTTAAAGCTAGCGTTATCCGCGCCTACGAGCAAATTTGCGAGCAGTGCGGGATAGAGGACGCTGCGCTAGCGCGCCAAGTTACGCAAAACATCGCTAGAACGCAAACATATATCAGCGTGCCGATGATCTACTACGGCGCCGAGCTAAACGGGCTTTTCTCCGCGCAGGTCGTGCCAAACGACGAGACCGTGAGCAAGGAGCGGGGCAAAAAGATATTCGCCTTCGTCGAGCACGTTTACGAGAGCGCCAAGGCGAGACCGTTTATGAAGCTTAGCGGGGAGATTTTCTCGCGCGAGTTTTTGGACTACGGGCGCGAAATTTTGTTTAAAAAGCCGCAAATTTGGAAGAAAACCTACGAAATCTCCACGATCGGCCACGAGTTTGGGCACATACTTTTCGTCGGCACCGACACGGAAAAGGCGATGAACGCGGACGGCGAGTTTAAATTTATCGAGGAGTACAAGGCGACCACGGGCGGGCTGGTAAATTTCTTTATCGGCGGCGAGGCGAGCTACGAGATGAGCGTATTTCACGAGCTCATCGCCCGCGCGGTCGGACTCATCGCGTGGCGTGAGGTCGATGAGGTGCGCGCGTACTACTGCGAGGGGCTTATTCATCTTAGCTTGCTATTTGACTCGGGCGCGCTTAGCTTTGAAGGCGGCGCTTTACTCGTCAAATTTGACCGCGAGCACTACGCTAAATTTAAAGAAATTTGCCTCGCAAACTACAAAAATTTGGCGCTTCACTACGCAAGGCGCGCTCCTGCGGGCGAGTTTTTGGCGAGATTTTGCGACAAAGAGGGCAAAAGCTACCTGCCTAAACACGCGCAGGCAAGGGCATTTGTAGAGCATTACTACGCCCGCTACAAGGCTATCGGAAACGAGCTTGACGAGAGCGGCGAATGGGAAAAGTGGCAAGCGGGAGAGAAATAGGGCGCGCCCTTAGCTGTCAAATTTGACCTTGGCTTGCGCGGCTGATCGGGCTGTAAATTTACTTTTTGCGCAGCGAGCCCGCACCTTTTTGATGCTAAATTTGGGTTAAAAAGACGCGGGTTTTTCGAGTAAAATTTAAACGACGGCTTGACGCAAAATAAGCCAAATGCGGCGGATTGTCGCTAAATTTGCAAAATTAAATAAAAATAGAAGGGATAAAAATGGAAAAAACATTAGAAGGTATGGGCGAACCGCGCATGAAGCAAGTCGCCTTGCCAAAAGACACGAACTCTGCTGGCAATATTTTTGGCGGCTGGATACTAAGCCAGATCGACCTTGCCGGTGCTCAGGCCGCGCGAGAAGTGGCTCCGGAGCGCGTCGTGACGATCTCGATGCAAGAGATTATATTTAAACAGCCGGTTTTCGTCGGCGACGTCGTGAGCTGCTACGCCAAGATAACGGACGTGGGCAACACCTCGATCAAAACCAAGATCGAAGTCACGGCGCAGCGCCTAAATGCGGCCGGTTTTCGCGAGTGCATACACGTAACATCTGCGATCGCGACCTATGTGAGCGTGACTAAAGACGGCATGAAAAAGCCGATCGATCCGGAGTTAAAAAAGGCACACGGGTTTTGACCCGCTCATTTTGAGGGCTTGGAGCTAGATATCTCGCCAAGCCCTTTAGCCGCGGTCAGGTTTGACTCGGTTTTGCTGGCAACGGCTGGCCAAACGGGTCAAATTTGGCAGAATTTACGGGCTCGCTCGTGAAGTTAAATTTAGTTTTGTGGGGTCGGCGGTCAAATTTAGCTCGCCAAAAACCCACGATAAATTTATCGCGCTCCAAAATGACTCACCATAAAATTTAAAAATCCCCAAAACGCTCGCGCTATCAAATTTAAGCTTACAAATTTAACCGCATTATGCTCGTTTGACGCCTTACGGAGAGATCAAATTTGGTTAAGCGTTGAAGTAGAATTTTAAGTTACATTAATACAATAACTAATTCTAATCTTAATAAAATCTCTCAATACGTCTTTATAAGTAACTAAAATGATACACCAGAAGTTACGATTTTACAGGTATTGCAGCTTTATTTACAGATATAAAATATAAATTAAATCTTAAATTTGAAAACTGATTTATAAGATTAAGAGAATTTATTATCTTTTAAGGACAAATATGCGAATATTTCATATTTAATAAATGTGCAAATTTTGCATATCGGGAAAGGAGAAAAAATGACAAAGACCGGCAAAGTCATATGCCCGTACTGCGGCACGGGCTGTCAGGTCGAGCTTCACGTCGAAAACAACGTGATAAGAAGTGCGCTTGGAGTGCAGGATAACCCCGTAAATCAGGGCAATCTGTGCTTAAAGGGCTTTTACGGCTGGGACTACGTGGGGGCGCCTGATAGACTGACAAAACCGCTAATTCGCAAAAAAAACGGAGTATTTAGCAAAGACGGAGACCTTGAGGAGGCTAGCTGGGACGAAGCGCTCGATCTAGTCGTCGCAAAGATGAAAGAAGTAAAGGAAAAATACGGCCCCGACGCGCTAGTAGGCAACTACTCGGCTCGCTGTACGCTAGAGGACAACTACGTCGCGCAAAAGATAATGCGCGCAGTGATCGGTACGAACAACGTCGATCACTGCGCTAGAATTTGACACGCTCCGACTGTGGCAGGTCTTGCCAAAACAATCGGTAACGGAGCGGCGACAAACAGCTTCACGGAGATCGGACCTTATAGTAATTGTATATTGATGATCGGCTCAAACCCCGAAAACGGCCACCCGATCGCTGCTATGCACATACAGCGCGCGCTAAACCGCGGCGCTAAGCTCATCGTGGTAGACCCGATAAAAACGGAATTTGCCAGCCGAGCGGACGTGCATTTGCAGTTAGCGCCCGAGCACAATATCGCGGTTATAAACTCGCTGATTTATGTTATTTTCGAGGAAAATTTAGTTAACTGGGACTTCGTAAACGAATGCACCAAAGGCGTAGAATACGTACGCGAAGCGGTCAAGGACTATTCGCCTGAAGCCATCGCTAGCTACACCAATCTAAACCCTGAAGACGTGAGAAAAGCGGCTCGCATGTACGCGACTATCCGTCCGGCCGTCATCACGCACGGCATGGGCGTTACACACTTTAACCACGGCGTAGGCGCGGTTTGCGATATCTCAAATTTATTCCTTTTAACGGGAAATATCTGTGAGCTAGGTAGCGGCGACCTACCGATACGCGGACAAGAAAACGTCCAAGGCTGCTGCGATATGGGCGTGTTGCCAAATATTTTCCCAAATTTAGGCTTGGTAACCGATCCAAAACAGCGCGAGTGGTTCGAGCAGGTTTGGCATCTAGAGCCGGGCTTCCTAAACGGTAAAATCGGCATCCACAAAACCGAAGTACCAAACGCCATCCTCGACGGCAGAGTACACTTTTTCTGGACGATGGGCGAAAACCCCGTTATGACGGATCCAAACACCAACCACTTCCTAAAAGCGATCTCTAAAGTAGATATGTACGTGGTTCAGGATATATTTTTAACCGAAACGTCGCGTAAAGCCGACGTCGTGCTGCCTGGCGTGGCAAGTAGCGAAAAAGAGGGTCTCTACGCCAACGCCGAGCGCCGCGTACAGCACAACGAGCACGTCATCACGCCTCCAGGAGACGCCAGACAAGACTGGTGGATCATCTGCGAGATCGCGAGAAGGCTCGGAGCGACGGAGGGATTTAACTTTAACTCTCCTGAAGAAATTTGGGAAGAAGTGCGCAAGTGCGACCCTAGAAGATACGGCGGCATGAGCTACTACCGTATCAAAAAGTATCATGGCTTGCACTGGCCGTGCCCTGACGAAAATAGCATGGGCGGACAGAGCCTCTATCTAGATAAAAAATTCTTTACGCCCGACGGCAAAGGTAAATTTATCCCTTGCTTGCACGTAAAGAGCGTCGCAGATATCGAGCCGGCAAAAGCCGAGTTTGCTAAACGCGTAAATTTACCGCCTGAGTACGAAGTGATGGCCGGTAGCGTGGACGAGCCGACCGACGCCGAGTATCCGATACAGCTGCTAACTACGCGTAAAGTCTATCAGTACGCCGGCGGAGTCATGACTAGACGCTCAAAAGCTATCGAAGAGGGCGGCGACAGCATCGGACCTATTGCTGAGATGAACCCTGCGCTGGCCGAGCGCTACGGTATAAAGCAAGGAGACTTCATCAAAGCGTGGAGTAGATACGGCTACATCGTCATCAAAGCAGACGTCACGGGCATCGTCCCAGACGGCGTCATCCAGATGACCTACCACTACTGGGAGAGCTGCTGCAACGAGCTAACCAGCAACGGCTGGGACTTCATCAGTAAGACCCCGACCTTTAAGGCCGCCATCCAGATCCAAAGGATCGAGGAGGAGGAGTTTTTGCGTATTCGCGAGCTAAAACGCATCAAATTCCAAACCAACAAGGTCATCTACGACGACTATCACCACGAGTGATTTTTTAGCCCCGCTTGCTAAACCGCGGGCGGGGCTGCTTAAATTTAGCTTTTAAATTCGCTTCTTGATTAAAATTTAAAAAATATATCTTATTTTAATATGCTTTTCTGTAATATTCCACAAATTTTAATATGCAATTTTGCAATATTATAAATTTACATTTCATAAGGAGCAAAAGATGAAAAAATTTCTCACGACGTTGCTTTTAAGCGCTATCGTCGCGCTAGGAGCCGAGGTCAAAACCATCACCGATATGACGGGCAACGAGGTTAAAATCCCGGCCAAAACGCAAAAGATAGCCGCGCTCTGGCACGCAAACAACCAAGTGATCTTGGTGTTAGGCGGCGCGGACAAGATCGTAACGACGACCGATCAAATCAAGAAAAATAAATGGTTTGCTAAAATTTACCCGCGCATAGCAGAGGTGCCGGCCGCGCTAAACGGCAACGACATCCAGATCGAGGAGCTCGTTAAACTAGCCCCGGACGTAGTCGTCGTGTCAAACAAAAATTTCCAAGAAAACCTTACTAAAAACGGCTTTAGTGCGGCGAATTTGATATTTCGCGACTACGACGATATGAAAAAAAGCGTGCTGCTAACGGCCCAGATCATCGGCGGCGACGCGACTAGCAAAGCAAAAGAACTAAACGAAAATCTAGAGGCTAACATCGCGCTAGTTACCGAGCGCACAAGCAAGCTAAAGGACGCCGCGCGCCCTAAAGTGCTACACATCGTAGGCGGCGCAAACCTGCTAAAAATCGACGGCACCAAAACGATCATCGACACGTGGGTGAAATACGCGGGCGGTAAAAACGCGGTGCAAAAAGAGGGCAGCATGATAGAAATCACGGCCGAAGAGATCGTGGCGGCAGACCCTGATATCATCATCGTCGGCGGCGCGGACAATCAAAAAGCGGTTGAGAAAATCTACGCCGATCCCGTATTTGCAGGGCTAAAAGCGGTTAAAAACAAAAAAGTCTACGGCAACCCAAAAGGCGTGTTTAGCTGGGATAGATACGGTGCGGAGTCTGCACTGCAAATTTTATGGGCGGCTACTATCGTTCAGCCGGAGCTCTTTAAAGACGTCGACGTAAAAGCCCAAACTAAGGCGTTTTATAAGAAATTTATGAACTACGACCTTAGCGACGCGGAGTTTGACTACATCCTAAAAGGGCTAAACCCGGACGGTAGCAAATAGTCAAATTTGAGCGATTTTGCCGGTAAACGGGCAAAATCAAAAGGAAGCAAAGATGAAAAAGAGGGCGCTTGCATTGAGCACGGCGGCTTGCCTGTGCGTAGCACTCGGCGCGCAGGCGGCGGATCTGAAATTTGACCCTGATAAATTTGAAACGCGCTCTATAAAATCTGGCGAAAAAGAGGTCAAATTTAGAGCCTACGAGGGGATAGTTTATGTAGCAAACCCCGTGGATAGCGAGTATCAGAGGCTAAATTTTTACGTTCCGTCGCAGTATTTTGAGGACGGCAAAGACAAAAACAGTAAAAATGTGACGGGCAAATTTGACGCGGCAAGCGCTCCGATCTTTTTGCCAAACTCCATCGGCGGATATATGCCTGGCAAGCCTTTTACGCCCGCTCTTGATAAAAACGGCAAGCCAAACGCGGTGCTAGCGGCGCTTGAGCGCGGTTACGTCGTCGCTGCGCCTGGAGCTAGAGGCAGGACGCTCAAGGACGCAAACGGCAAATTTAGCGGCAAAGCGCCCGCAGCTATCGTCGATCTAAAAGCCGCCGTGCGGTATCTCAAATTTAACGACGCGGCGATGGCGGGCGACGCAAATAAAATCATATCAAACGGCACGAGCGCGGGCGGAGCGATGTCGGCGCTGCTTGGCGTCTCGGCGGACGCGACCGAGTTTGAGCCCTATCTAGCAGCACTCGGCGCCGCAAAGGCTAGCGACGAGATCTACGCGGTCTCCGCCTACTGCCCGGTTACGAACCTAGAAAACGCCGACGCAGCCTACGAGTGGATGTTCGGCGCACAGACGAAATACGAGAAAATGGACTTTGGCGCGCTTGACGCGGCTGGATTTAACGACCGAAGCGGTAAACCAAAAATCGTCTCAGGCGAGCTAACCGCAGAGCAAAAAGAGCTCTCCGCCGCACTAAAATCGGCCTTCCCCGCCTACGTAAATTCGCTAAATTTAAAAGACGCTAAAGGCCGCGCGCTCACGCTTGAGCCTAGCGGTGAGGGAAGCTTTAAAGAGTATGTCAAAAAGACGCTAGCAGACTCTTTCGCGGCTGCAAAAAGTCGGGAGAAAAGCCTACTAAAGCCCGAGTTTTTCACGCTTGAAACGCAGGGCTGCACGCTCGGATATGATTTTAAATTTGAAGACTTTGTCCTATCTATGCCGCGCGCTAAAGCTACGCCCGCATTTGACGGACTAGAGCTACAAAATCCCGAAAACGACTTTTTCGGCGATGCGGACGCGGCGGCGAAGCACTTTACCGAATTTAGCGCAAAACGCGGCACGGGCGAGAGCGCGGACGCTAAAATCATAAAAATGGCAAACGCGATGAGCTATCTAGGTAACGCAAACGCGGCCAAATTTTACCGCATCAGGCACGGCGCGGCCGACTCCGACACGGCTCTAGCCGTACCGCTTATCTTGGCGCTGGGGCTACAAAATGCGGGCAAGACGGTTGATTTTGCGGTGTCTTGGGGGCAAGGTCACGGCGGCGACTATGATCTGGACGAGCTTTTTAGATGGATGGACCGCGTCGTAAAATAGCTTAAATTTGACGCGGCGGAAGCTTGCGTTCAAATTTGGCTCGACGAAAAATTGCGGAAATGTTAGATTTAAATTTGATAACGCGGCAAGGGGTGCCTAGCTCAAATTTATCGTTAGCGCCAAGCCTTAAACGCAAAACGGCGGGCAAATTTGATCCAAGCGGCTTAAATTTGGCGCTTGGTGCGGATTATCTAGGTCGCAAAAAACCGCCTTTTTGCTCGCTGTTTTGCGTGGCGATCGCAAATAAGAAACAAAAACTTCGCTCGTCAAGTTAGCGGCAAAGCAAATTTAGCCCTTTTGCGAGCGATTTTGCGTGCGGCACTACCGCGGACGCAGATTTTATTTTAGGAGAAAGATGAAAAATATTAGTTTTAAATTTATGCTGATTTTGCTGGCTGTGCTGACCGTAGTTTGCGGTGTAGTCGCGCTTGGCGTCGGCAGGTTTTACGTGGCTCCGGGCGACGTGCTTAGCGTGATCGGCGGCTTTTTCGGTGTACCGACGGACGCCGCGGCAAATATCCAAAACGTCGTCGAAAACATCCGCATACCGCGCATCATCGCGGCTATCCTCGTTGGAGCCGCGCTTAGTATCAGCGGAGCGGCGTATCAGGGCGTCTTTCGCAACCAGCTAGTTAGCCCTGATCTGCTGGGTGTTTCGGCGGGTGCGTGCGTGGGAGCCGCAGTTGCGATCATGTTTGATTTGTCGCTTTTTTGGGTGCAGGCGTTAGCCTTTGTTAGCGGGCTCGCTGCCGTAGGCATGACGCTATCCATACCGCGTCTGATGGGGCGCTCTAGCACGCTGATGTTAGTTC
>NZ_CALHXD010000058.1 GCF_938040115.1 uncultured Campylobacter sp.
GCCTGAACACTGAGCACGTTCCCGCCAAGTTCGGCTATTCTTTTATCTACGGCTTGCGTTGCTTTTTCTATCGTTTTTTGCGAAATTTCAGGTAGCTCGCCACCCCAAATTTTCTCAGCCTCTTTAAAGCCCCTTAGCATACCTTCTTTTCCGGCTTCTAGCTTTTGCAAGTCGTCTCCGGCGGCGCTAATGATAAAATTTGAAATCCTATCCGCAGTATTTGCGATACCGAAAAATCCATTCTCGCTCACTAGATCGCTAGCTTCGCTTTGGCTTAGTTGCGTTATAGGCTTGCCCTCGTAGCCGATAGATTTAAAATCGACGCCGGACAAGATATCGTTTAGAGAATTTATACTTTTGTTTTGAGCGCCGAAAATATCGTTAAATTTTGCAGAACCGTTAAAGGCCGAAACCTGAGACAAGAAATTTGAGCTCGCATTTGAGTCAGCCCTAGCCTGAAAATGCGACAAATAGCTATTCGTTAGCTGCTTTACGTCGATATTTGCATAGGTTTCTTGCATTCTTTTGATATTTTCGTTTTGATCTACGCTTGCCGAGTTTTGGACGTTATGCACGTCGTAGCGAGGTTGCGGGATGTATAGATTTTGGGGTAAGCCGTTCATGCTTTGCATTTTTTATCCTTTAGATTTTATTCTGTATTATATATCGTCAAATTTAGGATAAAGTTAACGGGTAAAAAATTATTTTACCCTATCGCCGACGTGGCCGTTATATACGATGTCCTTGGCATCGACGTTTTCGTCGAGTAAAATTTCGCTTATCTTGCCGCTTTTTTTGATGCTTTCGATATCTTGTTGCAAATCCTCTTGATAGCTGTATATCATCGCGGCTCCTGAGACGCCCTCTACGCCCTCTAGCGCTTTAAATAGCTCTATCTCACCGTCTAAATTTTCCGCGCTCATCACGACTACGATCTTGCCGTCTTGCGCGGCGATGACCTCGCAGCCTTTTACTTGCTCGATTCTTTTAGCCACCTCGGCGGCTTCGTTTCCGTCTTTTGTATATACTATCGCACTTGATATATTCATTTTACGCTCCAAAATTTAACCTCTTTTTCGTACGCGACGCTGATTAGCCTGCCGCTATCAGAGAGGTAAATTTCATTTAAAATTTGCTGTCCGGTTTTTACGGTCGCGAGTTTTGTCTTACTTGCGATATCGTAGACCAGAATATCGCTCTCTTCACCGTTCATATAGGCTAGCGTTTTGGCGTCGTCGCTAAGCCCCGTCGCATAAACGATAAAATCAGACTTAAAATAGCTCATTGAGCCGTTAAAAACGCCTGCTTGTTTGTCGATGCAGCCCACGGCTACGACGTCATTTTTGTAGTCGATGTCGTACATATTGTCTTTAAAGAAATTTAGCGTTTGCTCGGTTTGGCGAGTTTTTAGATTGTAGATATAAATCACGCCGCTTTCGGCTCCGATAGCGATTTTGTCGCGGGTTTTGTTGATCTCAAAATCCACGTAAAGCGCGATAGAAAATTTATGTTTAAAGACCGCTTTTTTGCTCTCTAGATCGATGTAGTAAATTTCATTGCCAAAGTCCGATACTACCGCAGTTTTTTCATCTATAAAAAAGGCTTTTTTAGCGGATTTATTGGCTAGGTGCATATTGCTAACCTCGCTCCAGCTATCGTTTTCTTTTTTAAAAACGTACAAATATCGCTCGTTATAGTCCATCTCTGTTAAAACCAAAAGCATATCGCCCAGCCGGTCGATGCTAAAAATTTTTGCTGGCTCTTCGTCGCTAAAGTGTGTTTTGACCGTGCGAAATTTGATCGGTTCTAAAAATTTATCCGCCTTTATGTCGTAGATATCAAGCTCGCTGCCGTCCGTACCCAGATATAAAATTTCATCTATCAAATTTGAGCTTATCACGTTTGCGCCGGCTTTTATGACCTTATCAGGTTGTGATATCTCAAGCGGTGCGGCCGCCAAATTTGCGGTCAAATTTAAGCAAAAAATCGCCGTAAAAAATAAAATAAATTTTCTCATAACGCCTCCATTTTGATACTATTCGCGAAGCAAACTTCCATACACTGTGCGCAGCCCGTGCATTTTTGATTTACGCTCGGACGAAAAACGCCTAAAAAATCGATCGCTCTAAATTTGCAAATATCCTGACAGCTACAGCAAATCGTGCCGTTCCACGCAAGACAGCTATGCACGTCGATAAAAATTTTAGCTTCGATTTTAGCTGCGAATTTTAAATTTAAAACCTCTCGTCCCGCCTCTTCGCAAGCGAGCGCGCACTCTTTACAAAAGTTACAACCCAAGGACTTAAATTTAAAATTTATTCTTTCATTTTCAAAGCTTAAAAGCTCTCTATCGCAAGCACTAACGCAAGGCGCTTCGCAATCAGCACAGTTAAATTCTCCACAAAAATAAGGCGGAGCGATAAATTTTTGAGCGGTTTTGCCGCCCAAAAATTTAGTAAATAGCTCGCGTCTGGATACGCTCACCTAACGCCTTCGTTTAGTACGTCTAACAGATTGGAATGCTGAGACGAGTTAGCGTCACGGTACTCCGGCTTAAAGTTATTTTTAAACTTAACCTCTACGTTCGCCTGCGGTACGTGGCAAACGGTACAGTTAAAGCGGTCGTCGCTAAGCTTACCGTCGAGGTCTTTTTTGTTCCTTATGCTATAAAGGTGCGATTTAGGGATCGGAGTCGCGCCGACGTCTTTTGCGACTTCGGGCATATGGCAGCTAACGCACATATTATTATCTG
>NZ_CALHXD010000059.1 GCF_938040115.1 uncultured Campylobacter sp.
CAGGGGTTAAATTTCGCGATGTTAAATTTACTCACGCTAGGCGTTATGAACGCGATGATAAAGGACGAAAGCATCAAGACGCTCGAGGACTTCGTCGGCAAAAAAATCATAATGCCGTTTAAAAACGATATGCCCGATCTCGTGCTACGCGCGCTTTGCAAGAAACGCGGCATAGACGCGAGCAAGCTTGACATCACGTACACCCAGACTCCGCCTGAAGCGGTGGGGCTGTTTATCCAAAAGGACTACGACGTGCTTATCGTGCCGCAGCCTCTTAGCGAAGCGACGATTTTGCGCGGTAAAAAAGCGGGCGTAGCTGTGCATTACGGGCTTGATTTTCCTAAAACTTGGGGCGAGAGCTTTGGTGCCAAGCCATATATCCCGATGGCCGGAATCATCGTAAACGTGGACTACTACGAGGCAAATCGCGCGCTTTTTGAGACGCTGCACTCCGATCTAACAAGTGCGCTAAAATGGATCCTAGAAAACAAACAAAGCGCGGCTAAAATCGGCGCCGAGTATCTGCCGGCTCCAGAGCCTGCGCTGGCCGGGGCTTTTGATAAGGCAAATTTGACCGTAACAAAAGCGCATGAGTTGCAAGATGACGTGATGGCGTTTTTTGAGCAAATTTTCGAGTTTAATCCAAAGCTTCTCGGCGGCAAAATGCCTGATAAGAGCCTATTTTTATGATACTTATAGATAACGTCAAAAAAGACCGCGGCGCGTTTTTAAAGGTCGCGGACTACCTTTGGGGCGGCTTTAGCGGATTTGCGACGATCGCGCTTATCATCGCGCTTTGGCAGATCGGCAGCGAGCTGGGAGGGGAGTTTTTGCTCCCGGCTCCGCAGGCTGTTTTCGTGCGAGCGTACGAGCTTTTGGCGGATTATAAAAACAGCGAGATAAACATCACTCTCGTGCGCTCGCTAGTCGGAGTCGGTACGGCCTGTGCCATCGGTATCACGCTGGGGCTGGTTGCTGGAGCATATAAAAGCTTTGCCGCGTTTTTAAAGCCAGTTATCACGACGCTGCTTTCTATGCCGCCTATTATTTGGATCGTTTTAGCTATATTTTGGTTCGGGTTTGGAAACGCGAGCACTATATTTACGATCATTATCACGGTTTTGCCGCTAACCTTTGCTAGCTCGATGGTCGG
>NZ_CALHXD010000060.1 GCF_938040115.1 uncultured Campylobacter sp.
GCCGCGACGTCGTAAGCCGCCGCATCATGGAGCATATCCGCGCAGGTAAAGGCGTACCTAGTCCATACGGATATCACGTTTGGCTAGATATCTCAATCCTAGGACGCGAGCACATTGAGAAAAACCTACGCGACGTTCAAGAAATTTGCGAAATCTTTAACGGCATCGATCCAGCTGATACTGAAGTGTATACTGATGAAAATGGACGCCAACGTGGCAAAGGCTGGGCTCCAATCCTTCCTATGCAGCACTACTCAATGGGTGGTATCAAGACTAAACCTACAGGTGAGAGTCCAACACTAGCTGGTCTATTTAGTGCTGGCGAGGCTGCATGCTGGGATATGCACGGATTTAACCGCCTTGGCGGTAACTCAGTTTCTGAAACTGTTGTAGCTGGAATGATCGTGGGGGATTATTTTGCCCACTACTGCGGTAGCCACGAGATCGAGATAAATACTAACGATATCGAAAAATTCGTTAAAAAAGAGGAAGAGTATCTAAAGAGCCTTGTCGAAAAAGAGGGCAAATTTAACGTATTTGAGATCAAAAACAAGATGAAAGACATCATGTGGGAGCACGTAGCGATCTTTAGAACGGGCGAAGGCCTAGCCGTAGCGGTAAAAGAGCTAGAAGAGCTTTATAAACAATCTTTGGACGTCAAAGTAGCAAACAAGGCGCTATTTGGCAACCCTGAGCTCGAAGAAGCTTACCGCGTACCAAAGATGCTAAAACTAGCACTTTGTATCGCAAAAGGCGCGCTTGATCGCACCGAGAGCCGCGGAGCGCACTGCCGCGAGGACTATCCGAAACGCGACGACCTAAACTGGCTAAACAGAACTCTAACTAGCTGGAAAGAGGGCGATACGCTACCGACTATCGTGTATGAGCCGCTTGATATTATGAAAATGGAAATTCCGCCGGCATTCCGCGGATACGGAGCTAAGGGTAACATCATCGAGCACCCAGACAGCGCCGTACGCCAAGCGCAGGTCGATGAGATCCGCGCCAAAATGGAAGCCGAAGGCAAAGGCAGATACGAGATCCAAGAAGCGCTAATGCACTATGATCTTCAGCCTAAATATAAAGCACCAAACGAAAGAGCAGGAATAGGATATGAGTAGAAAAATAACCATAAAAGCATTTAAATATAATCCGTTAAGCAAAATTTCAAAGCCGCATTTCGCGACCTACGAGCTAGAAGAAACCGACGGCATGACGCTTTTTATAGCGTTAAATCAAATTCGCGAGAAATTTGACCCGGATCTTAGCTTTGACTTCGTTTGCCGCGCCGGTATCTGCGGTAGCTGCGGTATGCTAGTTAACGGTACGCCAAAGCTTGCTTGCCGTACGCTAACCAAAGACTATCCAAACGGCGTGATCGAGCTTATGCCTTTGCCGGTATTTAAGCTACTAAAAGACCTAAGCGTAGACACGGGCAACTGGATGAACGCGATGAGTAAGCGCGTGGAGAGCTGGATACACACCGACCACGAGACCGATATCTCTAAGCTTGAGGAAAAGGTTGAGCCTGAAGTAGCGCAAGAGGTGTTTGAGCTTGACCGCTGCATCGAGTGCGGTATCTGCGTAGCTGCGTGCGGTACGGCTATCATGAGGCCTGATTTCATCGGTGCGGTCGGACTTAACCGCGTAGCTAGATTTAAAATCGACGCGCTTGATAAACGAACCGACGAGGACTTTTACGAACTTATCGGCGACGATGACGGCGTGTTTGGCTGTATGACTTTGCTAGGTTGCGAGGATAACTGCCCTAAACACCTTCCGCTACAAAGCAGGATCGCGTATATGCGCAGAAAGATGGCTGTAATAAAGTAGCCAAGGGGTCGTGAGACCCCTTTTTAAATTTAATTTCAAATTTTACTTCTGTTTCTATTTTACTTTTTCTCAAATTTTAGCGTTAAATTTGTTTTTTAATTAGGTTAAATTTGTTCAAATTTGATGTTCTATGCCTTATAAAAACATGGACATACAAAAACGTCAAATTTTGCTTTAATAAAAATTTGATTTGATAGTAGCATCTTTGGTCTGATCGGGCTTATTTTTTAAAAGTATGATAAAGGTAAAAATGTCTTTAAATTTGTATTTTAGTGGATTTTGAAATCTTGTGAAAATGACACTTGGTGGAAGCGAGGGGGATCGAACCCCTGTCCAAAAACAAACCGATTACGGCCTCTACACGCTTAGCAAAAGTGAAAATTTCATCTAAAAAGGCTCACTTTCCAAAACCTTATTTTAGACTAAGACAAGATTTCGGCTAGCAGCTCGTCAGGCTGCCAACCTACGCTAGCTGGGGTTACTCGCCGTTATCTTAGCTAGTATCGGACTAGGCGAGGCTCAACTGAACTTACGCAGCTTTAGCGTAAGCAGGAGCGTAGTTAACGTTGTTTGCGTTTAAATTTATTTGAGCTTTTTACGCTTTGCTCAAAGCGACGTGCCACCGTGACCGCTCTGCTCCTGTCGAAGCCAAGTCGCTCCCGTAAGAATAGGCTAAATTTAGCCTTGTTTTAAAGGTTGTGGATTATATTATTTTTTGTATTTTTTGTCAAACGTCTAGTTTTTGGGGGATTTTTACGATATTGGCGTCTAATGGACTGAAAAACTCGGCATCGTTTTCTATATCGTTTTTGTATCTGTTAAACTGGTCGCTCAATAAAAGCAGCCAGTCTACGAAGTCATCGTTTGCGGGTCCTTGTAGATCCCTTGCTTCGCCGCAAATTTCCTCGGCTAAAGTAGTTAATTTTAATATAGGATCAAGCTTCATAAAGCCTGCAGCAGACTTAATATTATGAAAAATTCTAAAAAGCTCGCCGATATAGCCACTATACCTATCCGGCCTGGTGAGCCCTATGATGAGCGGTTCCATCAGATCGCACATCAAGGAGTAATGCGACAAAAACTCCTCCACAATATCGTAAGAGTAGTCTATCTCGAGGCTTTTTAGTATTCCCATTTATTTTCCTTAAAACTATTATCGTGATTGTAACATTTTTTTGATAAAATTAAAAATAAAATAGCTAAATTTAAGGAGGAATTTATGTTAAAAAATGATAAAAAAGTTACAATTTATGATATAATTAACAAAAAGGGTGTTGAGCCTATCGTTATGATCACGGCTTACGACGCTCTTTTTGCGCAGCTTTTTGACGATTACGTCGACATTATCTTAGTGGGCGACAGTCTAAATATGAGCTTTAACGGCAAAAAAGACACCCTTAGCTTAAAAATGAATGACGCGCTTTATCACGTTAAGGCTGTTTTGCAGGGCGCAAAGCATGCTTTTGTCGTTGTTGATATGCCATTTGGTAGCTATCAGGACGAAAAATCAGCGCTAAAAAACGCGACTAAATTTATCAAAGCCGGCGCAGACGCAGTCAAATTTGAAGGCGGTCTAAAAGCCGCTCCTATCGTAAAAAGGCTCGTGGGCGAGGGTATAAACGTGATGGCCCACATCGGACTCATGCCTCAGTTTGTGCGAAAAGAGGGCGGCTACAAGATAAAAGGACGCAGCGAGGCTGACGAAGCACGCTTGATCAAGGAGGCAAAAGCTCTCGAGCGTGCTGGAGCGTTCTCGGTCGTGGTCGAGGGTACGTTAAGTCCAGTTGCCACAAAGGTCGCAAAGAGCGTGCAGATGCCTATCATCGGTATCGGCGCGGGTGCCGACGTAGACGGACAGGTGCTCGTGTGGAGCGATATGCTCGGGTTTTTCGACGAGTTTAAGCCTAAATTCGTAAAGCGCTATCTCGACGGCGCAAATTTGGTGCGAACGGCGGTAGAATCCTACGCTCGCGAAGTTAGAGAAAAGACCTTTCCAAGCGAGGAGTTTGAGTATAAAATTTAGCTTGTTTTGAGCGAATCTAGTCTGCACGGCAAATTTGATTGCTCGCTAAACGACGGCAAATTTGAGCCTTAGGCGTTAAATTTGACGAACAGAGTTTGAGTTAAATTTAAACGCTTGCATTCGCCCGCCCCTCGTCAAATTTGACGGGCAAATTTGGCTATCAAAACAAGGCTAGATTAAAAACAAGGAGCGAGTTTTGAAAATTTTATTGATTTTAGCGGCATTTCTTGGCTCGCTAATGGCCTCAAATCCGAATTTTGGGCTAGGCATCGACAGTCTTGGCGAGCAAAGCGAGCAAGCGCAGAACGAGAGGCGATTTTCTAAACGAGAGGAGGCCGCGAGGCAGGCGATCGAAAATGCCGACTATGACGCGGCTTTTAAGATTTTATCGCCGCTTTGCGAGGAGGGCGACGCGATGAGCTGCGCGGCGCTGGGCAGTATGCATTTTAGCGGGCTAGGGGCCGAGAAAAGCAACGAAAAAGCCGAGCTTTTCTTTGAAAAATCGTGCGAGCTGGGAAACGGCACGGGGTGCTTTGATCTGGCGCTTTTAAACGTCAAGGAAGTTTTTGGCGCCAAGGATGAAAATAAAATATTTCGCCTCTACGAAAGAGGCTGCGAGCTGGGCTCTGAAGCGGCTTGCAACAACCTAGGCCTCATCTACGAATCACAAAACGATCTCAAAAAATCCATAAATTTATACGCCAAAGCGTGCAGAAAATTTGACGGTGCTGGCTGCTACAACTACGGCAGGATGATGCACGAGGGATTAGGTGCGGAGCGCGATCTAGCAAGCGCGCACAAGGCCTTTGACACTTCGTGCTACATGAAAAATGCGCTTGGCTGCTATGCTCTTGGCTACGTTTACGAGCACGCGCAGGGCGTGGAGTTCACGATTTATGACGCCTACGACGGATATTCGCGCGCTTGCAAGCTCGGCAACGACGACGGCTGCAGGGCTCTGGGCTTCGAAAACTACGAAAAAAATATCGAAATTTACGAAAAATTCGAATCTATCGCGGAGGGTTGTAAATTTGGCAACGATAGCGACTGCAAGCTTTTAAAGGCAAGGATAGCGGAGTTTTAAGCTCGGACTGATTTGGTCGGCCGCAATCTGTATTTTTCGTCAAATTTAAGCTGATTTTTGAGATTTATCCGCTTCGGCCAGGCGGATAAATTTGGGCTTTGTTCGGTTTAAAAACCTTAGCCTTTACGGCGCCAAATTTACCGCTGAACGCCGAGTCAAATTTGAACAAAGCCCAAAGCCAAAACTTACCCAAAATTTTGTAAAATGCGGCAAATTTACGAAAAACAGAGCCGAAAAAATGGATAGAATAGTCGAAATAGAAAAAATAAGCTTCGAGAACGATTTTGAGGTGTCGCTACGCCCAACGCGCTTTGAGGACTACATCGGACAGGAAAAGATCAAGCAAAATTTAGACGTATTTATAAAGGCTGCTAAAAAGCGCGGCGAGTGCCTAGATCACGTGCTTTTCTATGGGCCGCCGGGCCTTGGTAAGACGACGCTGGCGCACATCATCGCAAACGAAATGGGCGTGAGCATCAAGATGACGGCCGCGCCCATGATAGAAAAAAGCGGCGATCTAGCGGCGGTACTGACAAATCTCCAAGAGGGCGACGTGCTCTTTATCGACGAGATACATCGCCTCAGCCCCGCGATCGAGGAGGTACTGTATCCTGCGATGGAGGACTTTCGCTTAGACATCATCATAGGCTCGGGACCTGCGGCGCAGACCATCAAGATCGACCTGCCTAAATTTACGCTCATCGGCGCTACGACGCGAGCGGGTATGATTTCAGCACCCCTGCGAGATAGATTTGGCATGGATTTTAGGCTGCAGTTTTATACCAGAGAGGAGCTAGCTCGTATCGTGCAGATCGCCTCGGTAAAGCTTGGCAAAGAGTGCGAAAAAGCCGCCGCTCTCGAGGTCGCCGCTCGCTCGCGCGCCACGCCTAGGATCGCGCTACGGCTACTAAAGCGCATAAGGGACTTCGCCGAGGTAAACGACGAAGCCGTCATCTCGCAACCTCGCGCCAAAGAGGCTCTGGACGCGCTTGGCGTAAACGATATCGGCTTTGACGAGATGGATATCAAGTACCTAGAAATCCTGCTCGCCGCCAAACGTCGCCCGATGGGTCTAAGCACGATCGCGGCGGCTCTAAGTGAGGACGAGGGCACGGTCGAGGACGTGATCGAGCCCTATCTGCTCGCTAACGGCTACATCGAGCGCACGGCAAAAGGCAGGCTAGCTAGCGCCAAAGCCTACGAGGTGTTTAAGCTCAAATTTGACGGAGGTACGCAAAAAGGATTGTTTGAGGAGTAGGATGAGAGTTGTTTAAAAAAGAGGAAAGACTTGCAAGAAATGCAAGTCCTAAAGTCTACCATCTAAACAGCCATTCGCCGTTTGCCTGCTTGATTGCTTGCAGTGTGTTATAGTTAGCTATCTCTTCACTATCTGGCGCCATAAAAACTACGGTAAATCTAAAAGCATTTTTTGCTATAGGTTTTATGTCGGTTATACGTAAAAGTTCGGCACACTCAGCTTTAGTATAACGAAAAGTACTCATGTTAGAAGTTCCTTTTGTCATGCGCGGTGCTTTACCGACTTCCATATATTTATTATTTTTTTGCCAATTATAGCATGCCATATTGGATAAAAACTCTTGCAGTCTAGGCTTGGCGCTTTCAAACTGCTCTCTAAAATCTTTCGGATATTGAGTGTTCGCCAACGCGTTGCTTACGGACGGGGGTGTGGTTGTTGTGCTGCTTTGGTAGTTTCTATCTGACGCCTTTGGTAAATTTGGCATAGTGCAACCACCGAGAATAGTGGCAATTAGTGCAAAAGATACGATCTTGGTTTTCATTTACCCTCCTTAAAATAAAATTTAAGTATAAAATCTATTCAGTTAAAAGTCGCTTAATTTTAAATATTTAGCAAACTTATCAAATATGTCTAAAATTTGGCTAAAAAGTCGGTATGTCATCTTGCTATAAACTTTAAATTTGATGGTCTAAAGATGAAATTAAATTTGTTTTGTAAATTTAAATCACCCAAATTTTGCGCTAAATTTATCAACCGCGCCAAAGCCGCCGACACCCGCCTGCCCGTCCGCAAAACCCCGCAAAATCTGATATAATAAGCCCCTCAAAAGGAAAAAAATGAATAATCGAGTGTTTTTTGGCATCTTCGCTCTTTGCGCGTTGGCGCTAGTCGTGTACCTTTTTAAGCCGTTTTTGCTAAATATCTTTATCGCCGCATTGCTCGCGGTCGCCACCTCAAACGTAAACGTCAAATTTTTACAGCTAACCAAGGGCAAAAGGACGCTCTCGGCGGCTCTTACGACGCTAGCGCTGTTTTCGCTGTTTATCGCGCCGCTTTTGTACGCCGTGATCGAGATCGCCAAACACGCCGCAAACTTTAACACCGGCTACATAACAAACACGCTAAATTATTTTCAAAGCGGGAATTTTCAGCTGCCCGAACCGATCAAATTTCTAGAGCCCAAAATCAAAGAGATTATCGCCGATATCGATGTTAAAGCTATTTCCACCAACGTGCTTTCTAGTCTTGGCGGTATCGGCAAATCAAGCGTGAACTTTCTTTTCGACATGATTTTTATCCTCGTGTTTTTCTTTTTTGCGGTGCTTTACGGTAGCGAGCTCGTGGGCTACCTAAAAAGCGCGCTTCCGATGAAGGAGAGCGAGAGCGAGTTTATCCTCAGCGAAGTGGCTAACGTCATGAGCGTCGTGCTTTACTCTATCGTTTTAAATGCGATTTTGCAGGGTTGCCTCTTTGCTATCATTACGATTTCCTACGGCTATAACGGCTTTTTGATGGGCATACTCTTTGCCTTTACTTCGCTCGTGCCAGTCGTTGGCGGATTGCTTGCTTGGGGGCCTATTAGCCTTTACGAGTTTGCTAACGGCAACACCGCGGCCGCGATCGTCATCGCCGTCTATACCATCATCGTGATATCTGTCGTCGCAGATACGTTTTTAAAGCCGATCGTGATTAAATTTATCAACGATAAGCTCGTAAAAATCCCGACAAAGATCAACGAGCTGTTGCTGTTTTTCTCGATGATAGCGGGTATCTCGACGTTTGGCTTTTGGGGACTTATCCTGGGGCCTGCGATCGTGACATTTTTTATCTCGACGATTAAGCTTTATACATTGCTTAAAGAGCGCGCCGTTGTGTAAATTTGCCTAAAATCGGCGATATTTTTAGCAAATATCACAAATCTAACGCGAATTTTATTATTTTCTGTGCTATAATCCTTAAATATAAAAATTAATGTTCCGCATTAAATTTGCGGAACGTAAATTTGCTAAATTTAACCAAGGAGTTTTTATGAAACTAGCAAAACTAAGTTTAGCCGCCGTTTTGGCGCTTGGATTTTTAGGCGCCGCAAACGCAGCCGATACCTTTGGGGAGGCATTTACCAAAGGAAAACTAGCAGGCAAGATCCAGGCTACCTACGTCGATCAAAAAGACGAACGCGCGCCGATACACGACGAGCAGCTGACGTCTATACAGCTTGAGCTTGGCTACGTGACCGATCCGTTTTACGGCTTTAGGCTCGGCGTTACGGGACAGGGCAACTTCTTGCCGTTTAACAGCATGAGAAAAAGCGGCACCTTGTACGATAAAGAGTGGGGAACGCAAGGCGCGGTAATGTCTGAAGCGTACCTGGGCTACGGCATAGGCCAGACCGATATAAAATTTGGCCGTCAATACGTAAATACTCCGCTAGTAGCGGGCAATCCGACGCGCGCGTTTAAAGAGGCGTTTGAGGGTCTAACGATCGTAAATAAAGACATACCAAACACTACCTTGATCGGCGGCTGGTATTATAAATTTCAAGGCAGAAGCGCCGTCGTAACCGGCGGCAAAGAGGGACGCGCCCCGCACTTTAAGGATAGAGTCGTCGTGGGCGGTATGGGACCCGTGGCTCACGAGTTTGATAATATCTTTACCGGCGCGGTCATAAATCAAAGTATCCCGAATCTAAAACTAACCGGCGCATACGCTAGAGTGACCGATCTTAGACGCGGCGCGCTGCAAGGCGACATCAACTTCTACCTGGCCGAGGCTAACTACAAAGTACCCGTCGGCGACTTTAAGCTCGGTTTTGACGCGATGTATAAGGGCTCTCGCACTACAAGAGGTTTAGAAGATCTAAACTACGACGGAAATATGATCGGTCTAAGAGCGGGCATTTATGATTTCGTGGGCTTTAGCGCGTCTTATGCCTATACGACCGTCGGAGACAACGACGCTTTGGCGTTTGGCCTAGGTAACGGCCCCGGCTCATACACGCTGCTTCCTATCCGCGGGCCTTTCGTATTTACGGGCTATGCGGGTATGAATACGCATAAGCTTTTGTTTGAGTACGACTTTAAAGAAGTCGGCGCCGAGGGTCTAAAAGCAAAACTACATCTAGTAAAAGGTAGGCAAGACGCCCCTCACCGCAACGCCGGTCCGACTGCGGCTAACACGCACATGAACGTCCAAGGCTGGGCGGCGCAGGCTAGCTACGATATGCCGTGGGTCAAGGGGCTAAGCGCAAGCATCACCTACACCGCTCTTGAGAGAAAGAACTTTGATACTAGAGGAGCCGTTAGAAAGACCGATAACAACGAGCTTTGGCTACAACTTAGATATAAATTTAACCTTCTAAACTAGCTACTTTAATGCGGATGCAAATTTGATGCGTCCGCTACTTCTTTTTATTTTGTGTTATCGTCGCAAATTTAGCTTCGTAAAATCGGCATAAATTTGATCTTTTTGGGCAAATTTGCACTTAAATTTAAAAGATAAAATCAAGAACCGTTAAATTTGATAAAACGAGATTTGAAAAAATAGCGTGGATTTAAAGGCTGAAATTTGTCCGTAGCGATCTAAATTTACTTTCGCGCTTTGTATGGATCGGCCGAAAATAAAAGCAAATTTACAGCTTGCAAGGGCAAATCGTTCGCCCGAGCAAGCTGTAAATGAAGGCCTATCTTTCGTAAAATTTACCGAGTACGCCACTGCCGATCTCTTTACGTTCGCCGTCTTCTATCATCACGGCTTTGCGGTCGATATCGACGGTTTTATCGGTGTTGATGATAAATTTGAGCTCGTACGAGCGCGAGTTTATCTGTTTTGGCATATCTCCGAAAAATATCGGTTTTGGCGGGCGTTGCGAATCAAGCGCGGCCCATTTAAACTGGCTTACGAAGGTGCTAAATAAAAAGGCATTGCCGTTTAGCTTGTATTTGTTTGCGAGCTCGTCCGCGATCGCATCGTTATCGCAGTTTACGGGCGCGCTGAAGCTACTTTTCTTTGCTTTTTCTTCGTCGTATTTGCAAAATTTATTTGCCAGCGCCAGCATCTCCTCTTTGTTTGCGTCGCTGCTACCTTCGGTTTTTAGTTCGTTGTAGTTATTTATTATTCGCTCTAGCGTCTTTTCTAGGCTTTTTTGCGCGTCGTCTTTGGCTTTTTGCACGGCCTCTTCGTAGCGAGCGTTTTGTTTGTCAAATTCCGCCTTGAGCACGTCGCTACTAACCTCGCAAGTTGCCTTGACCAGTTTTAGATCGTTTCCGCTAA